>NZ_JAUBOQ010000040.1:0-7633 GCF_036700325.1 Microcoleus sp. Z1_B2 | reverse complement strand
TCTGGCAACAGGCAAGATGCCTGTTCCACAATTGATGGGGTTTCTGGCAACAGGCAAGATGCCTGTTCCACAATTGACTCAAAACTGCTGCAAATTGCGGCGGCGGTGGAAAGGGGCGCTTCTCATCCCATCGCGGCAGCGATTTTGCTGGAAGCTCAACAGCAAGGTTTGCCGCTGCTAGCTGCTGAGGATTTCTGCACGGAACCGGGCTTGGGGGTTTCGGCTTTGGTGGAGGGCCGGCGGGTGTTCGCGGGGAATGCTGAGTGGATGAAGGAGCAGGGGGTCGCTGTGGCGACGGAATTGTCGGGGTCTTTGCAAGGCAAAACGGCGGTTTACGTGGCTTCTGGGGGCGTTTTGCTGGGGGTAATCGGCCTAAAAGATACTCTGAGGCCGGATGCTAAGGCGACGGTGGAACGTTTGCGGGGCATGGGATTGCGGGTGATGATGCTGACGGGGGATACGCCGTCTGCGGCGGCGGTGACGGCGCAGCAGCTAGGTTTGGCGGCGGCTGATGTTTTGGCCGGGGTGCGGCCGGAGGGGAAGGCGAGGGCGATCGCGACTTTGCAAGCCCAAGGCTGTAAAGTGGCTGTGGTGGGGGATGGTATCAATGATGCGCCGGCTTTGGCTCAAGCTGATGTCGGTATCGGTTTGCACTGCGGCACTGATGTGGCAGTGGAAACTGCTCAAATTGTGCTGATGCGAAATGCTTTGATGGATGTTGTTGAGTCGATCGAGCTGGGGCGCGCTACTTTTAATAAGATTCGCCAAAATTTATTTTGGGCTTTTGGTTACAATACTCTGGGAATTCCGGTAGCCGCAGGTATCTTGCTGCCTGCAACCGGAATTCTACTCAGTCCTGCGGCGGCTGGAGCATTTATGGCGTTTAGTTCTGTTAGCGTGGTGACAAATTCTTTGTTTTTGCGCCGGGGATTTCGAGCTTAAGTTTAGGGATTGCATATAAAAGTCGGAGGCCATCGGTCATTAGCTAGAAACTAATGACTAATGGCCTCATACCAAGACGGATACAAGCCCCCCACACCAGGAGTCGAGACCAAAGAAGTTTCGACGTTAGTTCGAGGCCCCAGATTTATCTGTGGAGTCACTCTAAAATCTAAAATGTAAACTCGACTGACTGATGGCTAGAGTGCCATACTTTCCAAAAGTCGCCAGTTATTGTTGTTCATAATTGAACGACTCACTAGCTCGAACATTTGACGGCAGTGGTTGTTGGTTTGCAGGGGCAGTTCTTCGTTTTTAATCACGAAGTTCATGCGAACCTCTGAGTCGCTGGCCGTGTTTTTCTCAATTAGGACTTCTGCGGTGACAAGTTTGGCAATGGAAACTTGACCGGGAAGCTCGCGAGCCATGACGGAATCTCCTGTATTGTAGATAATATCAAGATTGCATGACTCTAAAATTTCAATCAGGGATTGACGGAGACGGTCGATCGGAACGGCAACGATAAAAAAACCAGTATAGCGAGCCATAGACAACTCCAGCCGTGAGGCATTTAGACTTTATTATCATACCGAACCTAGAACAGATGCACAGAACAATATGGATTTATTTTATTCAGGTGGAAAGTTAGGGCAATGAAAGGCAAACTGATCGTGTTTGAGGGGGTTGAAGGTGCGGGTAAAACTACGCAAATGCAGCGCTTGATACAGTTCCTGCAAGTAAGTTGCTTTCTGAGAGTCCGCTTGGTGGCTACTCGCGAACCGGGGGGTACTGAGCTGGGAAGGGGACTGCGACATTTGCTGCTGAAACAAGATGGGGGCGAATCTGTATCCGATCGAGCAGAATTACTCATGTACGCGGCCGATCGCGCTCAACACGTCGAAACTTTTCTCAAACCCGAGTTATCTAAGGGAACGATTGTTTTATGCGATCGCTTTACTGACTCTACGATCGCTTATCAGGGCTACGGCCGCGGTCTTAATTTAAATTTAATTAAGCAGTTGAATGACATTGCCACCGGCGGCTTGGAAAGCGATCTGACTTTGTGGCTGGATATTGATGTGGAGGAAGGTTTGGCGAGGGTAAGGGCTCGCGGAGGGTGCGATCGGATCGAGCAAGCGGATTTGAAGTTTCACCGCCTTGTGCAGCAAGGTTTTTCGGAGTTAGCCGAGGCAAATAAATCTCGAATTGTTCGCATAAATGCCGATCGGCCTGAATATGAAGTCGCTCAGGAAATTCAAGCTATTGTAACTCGCCGGTTAGAAGGTTGGGGATATTTAAATAATACCAATTCTGAAAAGTAAGCTTACATAGATAGCCAGAAACCGGGTTTTTTACGAAATATTTGCTAAAAATCCTCAAGGTAGAGGAAAAACCCGGTTTCTTCGTTGTAACTGACATCTTGCAGCAATGTCAATTGGGGCTTTTGGGTGGGGTGGGGGCGGGTTTTTTAACCTGTCTGCTACTTTCCGAGGCTCAAGAGTGAACCCGCCCCTACAGCTTGTTGAGAATGGTGCAAGATTTCAGTTGTAACTAACTCACCATAGGGTAGCGGGGCAAAATTCTTGAAGAGGTAGTCATTACATTCAGCGCCCCTGACGCACCCTACCATAACTTCCTTCTGTCCACTTCCTTCTGTCAACTGTCAACTGAATACTGTCAACTGAATACTGTCACATGAATTATTTTACATCATTAATCGGACAAGAGCGAGCAGTAGAATTGCTAACTCAAGCAGTCGAGCGAAACCGAATTGCTCCTGGTTATTTATTTGTCGGCTCTAACGGCATCGGCAAAAGTTTAGCCGCTCAGTGTTTCATCGAGCTTTTATTCTCAGCCAATATTCCCGAAACCAGACTAATAGCCTCCGTGCAAAATCGCGTGCGACAGCGAAATCATCCAGACTTACTTTGGGTAGAACCAACTTATATGAACCAAGGCAAACGGCTTACGCCAAAGGAAGCAGAGGAAGCCGGTTTAAAGCGGAAAGCACCACCACAAATTCGTTTAGAACAAGTTCGAGAAATCAGTAATTTTCTCAGCAGACCGCCGCTAGAAGCAGCACGTTCAGTCGTAGTGTTGGAACAAGCAGAAACAATGGCTGAGGGAGCCGCTAACGGCTTATTGAAGACATTGGAAGAACCGGGAAAAGCAGCCCTAATTTTAATTGCTCCGACAGTGGAACTTTTGCTGCCAACTTTAATTTCGCGTTGTCAAAAAATTTCGTTTTCTCGGCTGAATCCCGAAGCAATGGCACAAGTTTTGCAGCAAGCGGGATTCGCGGAGATTTTGAATCATTCCGAGGTACTGGGGATGGCTCAGGGCAGTCCTGGGGAGGCGATTTCTATTTGGCAGCAACTGCAATCAATACCCGATGATTTGCTGCAAAAGGTGAAGCAGTTGCCTCAAAATCTGCGGTCTGCTTTGGAATTGGCAAAGGAAATTGATAAAACTTTAGATACTGAATCTCAGTTGTGGTTAATCGATTATTTACAACACTGTTACTGGCAGCAATTTTTGGCAGGGGGAATTAGTCGATCGCCCCTAGAGCCCTTGGAGAAAGCACGACAATATTTGTTAAACTACGTACAGCCGCGATTAGTTTGGGAATGCACACTTATGGGAATATGTCAACCATAATTTAGTGCCAAGTTTTATCTCAATACGATGAGTAACACGATGGAAAAAGCCACATTTGCCGCCGGTTGTTTTTGGGGAGTTGAACACAAGTTTCGCGCCGTTGCGGGTGTCGTCTCGACTGCTGCGGGCTACACAGGAGGCCACTGGCCGAATCCCTGCTACCTGGATGTTTGCGCCAGAGTCACCGGTCACGCTGAATCTGTGCTGATAGAGTACGATCGATCGCAGGTGAGTTACGAAGCACTGCTAGATGTATTCTGGAATTGTCACGATCCTACCCAAATCAATCGCCAAGGCCCCGACAGAGGCGAACAGTACAGGTCGGTGATTTTTTATCACAATTCCGAACAAGAAAAAGCCGCTCGCGCCTCCAAACAAAAATTACAACTTTCCGGTAAATACGACAAAGATATTGCCACGGAAATCAAACCTGCTGGGGAATTTTATATGGCAGAGGATTACCACCAGCAATATATTGAGAAGAAGCGACTTTCGTCAAAAGTTATTAGTTAAGAAGTAGGCAGACTCGACAAACAATAAAAAATATTAGGGGCGGGTAAGGCAATGATCTATACTAGGCACCAGTTTATTATTAATGCAAAACTCTGCCTCCCCTACGCCATGTTTATTTCCATTTACTTAGGAATGAGAATTAAATAACTTCCACTCTTGAAAGTGGGATGGGCGTCCCGCCCGTCATGAGTGGACGGGCGGGACGCCCATCCCACAATAACAATTAAAATTGTAAGTTATTTAATTCGCGATCCTTAGTAATAAATCATTAGTGATGAGATAGTGTTTGGTAGGGGCAATCCCCGCGTGGTAAGCCGATGCGATGGGGATTTCGCTTGTCATTTTTTTCTAAAAATGCTGTATTAGTTGGGGGCGTAAAACCCAAACATTTTTGCAATAAAGCCTAACTGAAGATTGGGCATTTCTTTTTCAAGTTTCTTGAGTAAATCCGACTTTTTGCGTCCCTGAATGTAGTAATTAGTCAGAGAATATAAGGAAAAGGGAAGAATATCTAGTTTGGCAGTCTTGCTTGTTTATTTGCTAAGCTAGAGGTGGCGCTCTGTCATCAATAAACTTTAGATTTATGCACAGGTTATTAACTGGGAAACTGCGAGTAGAGCATTTAACAATACCGATAGCCAATCTTCCAGTAAATCTATCTGGTACTAAAATTGTACAGCTTACTGACTTTCACTATGACGGGGTGCGACTGTCGGAATGGTTGCTAGAAAAGGCGATTGCTGCGGCCAATCAAGCTGAACCAGACATGATTTTTTTAACCGGTGACTTTATTACCTACGATCCCGCACCTATTTACGACTTAGTGCAGCGATTGAAAAAGTTGCAAAGTCGGGTGGGAATTTACGCGGTTTTGGGCAATCACGACCACTATTGGCCGGGGGCCAAGAGAGAGGTTGCTAATGCTTTAAATAGCGTCGGGATTCGGGTTTTGTACAACGAAGCAATCTATCCTTTGGGGTCTGAATTGGCTTTAGTTGGGTTAGCAGATTTTTGGTCGGGCGATTTTGCGCCTAAACCTGTCATGGCATCCATAAATCCCGCAATTCCTCGGATTGTCTTGTCTCACAATCCTGATACTGCTGAAAATCTGCAAAATTGGCGGATTGATTTGCAGTTTTCTGGGCACACTCACGGCGGTCAAATCGTTATTCCTGGTATCGGCCCTTTGTACGCTTGGGTCAGAAAAATTGGCTATTTTATTCCTAAACGAATCCGAAAGTTCATTCCTTTTCTGTCGGCTTGGGATCGAGTAGTTACTCACTGGGAATGGGCTAGCGGTTTGCATCGGGTTGGGAGTAATTTGCTGTACGTGAATCGCGGTTTGGGAACTTATGCGCCGGGAAGACTATTTTGTCCCCCGGAGGTGACAGTAATTACTTTGGTTTGTCAAGATACGTAAAGGCTGGTTTAGGGTGCACACTTTCCCGATAATAGATAATATAGCCCCAGGAAAAAGGAAGTTCGGCAACGGATTATGTAACGGATGTAACGGATGTAACGGATGTAATGGATGTCAGTCCGAGGGAAGAGGGAAGAGGGAAGAAGTAAAAATGATTTTTGTACAATTTCTATGATTTTTAATTGGCTTCTCCAAAGCGATAGCCTCTGCCATAGACTGTGTGAATTAGGACAGATTCGCCCGGGGCTTCTATTTTGCGGCGCAGGAGGCGAATTTGAGCGGCTAATACATTGCTGCTGGGTTTTTCTGTTTCACTCCACAAATACTGGTGGATTTGTTCGTGTGTTAGCAATTGACCGGTATGGCGCATTAAGTATTCTAATAACTGACATTCTTTTTCTGATAAGTCAATTGTACGATCGCCCCGATAAGCTAATTGATTGTCGTAGTCTAGCTGTAAATCTGCAACTTGCAGCCGCCCGACAGCAACCTCGGCATCAAAAGTAGGAGGCCGCCGCAGCAAGGCGCGGACTCTGGCTAGCAATTCTCGCAGTTCAAAAGGTTTGACTAAATAGTCGTCTGCACCGGCGTCGAGTCCTTGTACGCGATCGTCTACGGTATCTTTGGCGGTGAGAAATAGCACTGGCGTATTCCGTCCTTGCGATCGCAATTTCTGGCAAATTGCTAGTCCGGTTTGTCTCGGTAGCATCCAATCCAAAATTAGCAAATCGTAATTGCCCTGCATGGCTAAATTGATGCCACTTGCTCCGTCAAATGCCACATCTACTGTATAACCTTCGCGCGTTAAAACTCGACTTAAAGGGTCAGTCAACTCAACTTCATCATCAACTAAAAGAATCCGCATCCTGATTTCATATTTGAGACTTGAAATTTGAGATTTGAGTTTAAGTAAACTGATTTTTCCTAGATTTTCATGTGTGGAATACTTTCCGTTTCGCTGTAAGCTGCTGCTACCCATTCCTGGATGGCAGGCAAGGCCAAAATCGCATCCGCATAAGCTTTTGTTACTGAATCTAATTTGACTCCGTAGGTGACAAAACGCATCACAACGGGGGCAAACATAGCGTCAACAATTGTGAATTTTCCGAATAGCATATTGCCACCTGTTCCGAATTTTTGACGGCATTCGCGCCAAATGGCAAAGATGCGATCGATCTCTGCTTCTACACCGGGAGTCCTCCCTTCTCCCGGATAGCGGTTGCGGCAGTCCATCGGCATATTGTCGCGCAAATTTTGGAAACCCGCGTGCATTTCGGCGCAGATGGAACGGGCGATCGCCCGTTGGGCTACATCTGTCGGCCACAAATCATTTGCAAAGCGTTCTGCAACGTATTCGCAAATTGCTAAAGATTCCCACACTTTCAAGTCGCCGTCGATTAAAACTGGCACTTTTCCCGAAGGAGAATAGCGCCGAATTTCCTCATGGGTTGTCGGCCAGTCTAAGGGGATTCTCACCTCGGCAAATTCCAGTCCAGCTTGTTTCATCGCCAGCCAAGCGCGCAGCGACCAAGAGGAATAATTTTTGTTGCCGATTACCAGAGTCAATTTGGTCATAATGTAGCTGTCAGCTATTTCCGATCGTCCGTGCAATTTTAAGTTTTAGAGTTGAATATACAAAGCCGTGAGACACAATGGCGATCGGGCGATCGGCCCGTTTTCTGCACCAGCCTCTGCAAGCATTTTACCAAAAAATTGGGTCTAAAGCCCCGTCCTTCTAGGACGACTTTTTATTCTTGGTCATGATAATATTGTAATGTGGCTAGGGTATTCAACCACATTAAAAACCCAGTCGCCTGAAGGCAACGCACCTTGAAAACTGAAGTTATGGGCTTGAGCGCAGAAAAGCTGGCGCGGGTAAAAACTTCGAGCAACAAGTACGCCTAGAAACCAGTATTTTGGGTTTTGAATTGTACCGTGGGGCACACGGGAACAAGACTCTGCAATGAGTCGGAAGCTTGAGGACAGAACCATCTTGCGGTAAGTACAGGAAGCTGTACTTATTAAGGAATGAGAATTAAATAACTTCCACTCTTGAAAGTGGGATGGGCGTCCCCCCCGGCCAAAACGGACGGGCGGGACGCC
>NZ_JAUBOQ010000039.1:65918-71923 GCF_036700325.1 Microcoleus sp. Z1_B2 | reverse complement strand
TGGACGCCAATATTGACCGAGCCCGATGATGGTAATGATGTCTTCCCCAGCGTAACTGTGCTGACTCATGGCTTCAAACCTCCCTTTAGTCCTCCCTTTTTTGATAACCCTGGAATTCCTTCAGAGTTTTACCAACTGGGCAATAGTATTGCCAATGCAGGTGCTGAAGATAACGGTTTGATGATGAGGTACGACCTCGCTACTGGTTATTGGGTTCCTGTCACCAAATATGGAGCGGTTGCGCCAGATTTCCCAGCAGGTGAGAATCCAGAAGACGACGCCGACTATCTCACCAAGTTGGAGAGTTACATAGCTCCATACCTTGACAACAATCAACCGTTAGTGCTGCTGAATGACTGGTCGAACAATAATGAATCGGCAGCTCCTGATTCAGGTTTTAGCGAAGCAGTGGCAGATGCTTTCTTTACTTCTCTCGTGCAATTAGACCAACTGTTTATCGATGAAAATAGCACCGCAAAACAAGGAGCAATTTTCAATTCACCGCTGCATTTTGTTGGTTTCAGTCGGGGAACAGTTGTTAACAGCGAAATTATTCAGCGTTTGGGGACTCATTTTCCTGAAGCGGGTGGAAAAGAAAACTCTGATATTCGCGACCTTCAGATGACAACTTTAGACCCCCATGATTTCAACCAACCGGGGCTAAATGTAGTGACAGATAATTTCGGCGATTTCCGCGAACCGAAGGTTCAGGTTTGGGAAAATGTCACTTTTGCGGATAATTACTATCAGACAGTACCGGATTTATCAGGAGGTACGGTTTCGCCTGCGGGTCGGGATATTCCGAATCTTCCGTCTACTGAGGATAACAAAACAGCCCCCGGACTTAAGTTGCCGCGAGAAGGTTGGAGGTCAGAAAATCCCGATGCTACTGCTCCGCTATTGGGAGAACCGGATTTGTCGGTTTTTCTGGGAACTAATCAAAATAACCCAGATTATAATAACAGTCGTGCTGGGTTTACGAAGGAAACCGATCCTACTGTTGGTATTGCTGGAAGGGGAGCTGTACACGGACGTGTTTTGAGCTGGTATGGGGGGACATCAGATTTGTTTCCAACTAACTTCCCGTTCGATGAAAACTTAGATGCTAATCCTATTTTCCGCCGACGCGGCGATGGGTATCGCGAACCTTTGTTCGATAAGGACTTTTCATTTGGCGATATTGCGAACAATTCTGCTCGGGTTGCACCTTGGTATACGCCGGAACACAGTTTTGAACATGGTGTTGATGCTGCTCCTTGGGAGGGAATTGGTACGGGGTGGTTTTATTCGGTTTTGGGTGGCGGTTCGGAGTTGCGTCCCCAAACGAATGTAGAGCGCATCCCGGTAGATTTTGACAATACTTATGATGCCAGGATGCGGGGAGATGGGGCGGTTCCCACTTTGTTTAACGGCAATTTTGATGCGGTTTTTAATCCGCAGGGTGGTAATCGGACTATTTTTTCTGATGCGATTCCTGGCTGGTCTTTTCATAATGGCGAAACGTCAGCGAGTGTAACTACAAGCAATCTAGTTGATGTGCATCAGCTATCTGCAACTGATGCTCCGGCTTTGCACGCGGAATTGGATCGGATTGGGGTCGATCGCACTCAACCAAATTATGCTCTGAAGCTAGAATCAGGTAAAAGTATTACCCACAACCGTTTTGTCGTGCCTGAGTCTGGAACTCTGCGATTTAATCTTCACGTACCTGAACTCAGTGGTGGCAACCTTATAGTTTCTTTAGAAGGAGATAATGGTGTTACCACACTGGAAACTATTAGCTTATCAGAAGCCAGTGGTCCTTACGATTCTGGCTACAATAACGCAGATACAAACAGAATTGGTTACGGAAATATCGGGTTTGAAACTTTCCATGTAGTAGATATACCAGAACCGCTACGAGGCAGGGTTGCTACAGTGAAGTTTGAAGTAGATAACGGCACGGTTTTTCTGGATGACGTTTTCTTTAAAAGTGTTCATCTAAAGTTGGGTAATCCAACTTTAGATGGTCAAAAAACTCGACCAGACGCTGTTAACAATGCCAACAACTATCTCATTGAAAAGCCACAGTATTCTCTCTCTTATAACGAGAGCAACAAAGGTCCAAATTGGGTAAGCTGGCAACTAAACAGAACCTGGATAGGTACTCTACAACCTCCTGAGAGAGATGACAATCTAGATCCTTTAGATCCTTTTCCTTGGAGGTCGGATAGCGAACTTCCCAGTGAATTAGAGACAACTGAGGGATGGGAGTACAGAGGTAGTGGTTTTGACCGAGGTCACATGACTGCTAGAGAACATCGTAACAGAACTCAGAAAGATCAGTTTGCTACCTTCTTGACAACAAACTTACTTCCACAAGAGAGAAGTAGTAATAGAACCGGTGCATGGCGACAGCTTGAACGCTTTAGTCGGCAAGTTGCTCAGAGGCGTGGTTGGGAACTTTACAATATTGCAGGAGGATATGATTCGATTAATGATGCCCTTCCGCCTGAAAATCCTCTCAACTTAGAAAACATTAACGTCCCTGAGTACACTTGGAAAGTTATTATGTTTGTTGAACCCGGTCAAGGAATAGCAGATATTACAGTAAACACACCTGTGATTGCTGTTACTATGCCTAATGGCATTGCTAATCCGCCAGATATAATTCCACCGCGATGGCAAGATCAAATAACTACGGTCAGAGAGGTCGAAGAACTTACAGGTCTAGATCTTTTGTCAAATCTTCCAGATGAAATCGAAAATGTAATTGAAAACCGGATTTATTCTGGACCTACTAACGTAAATGATTTTCCATCTGTGGTTACATAAGTCTTCACAGTTCTCAGTTTGCGCTGTTTAAGTTGAAGTTCTCATCTGGGGGAACTTCAGCTTAGAGTGGAAGACTCACTCACAATGGTCATTCCTCGTGCTGCCATCGGGCATGATTGTATTGCAGAAGATTGCCCCTTCAATTCCACTAATGTTAGCCAACTCTAAATCAACGATCGCTTCACTTAAATTTACTCCTGTTAGATTAGCTCTTGTGAGCAGGGGTTCACCTAGATAAGTATCTGTTAAACAAGCCCCAGTCAAGTTGACTTCCGCCAGTGATGCTTCTTCCAGGTTAGCTCCACTCAGGTCTGCTTGACTTAAATCTGCTCCGCTTAGGTCAGCTTCGGCTAAATTGGTTTTACTCAGGTTAGCTCCACTCAGATCAGCACAGTTTAATTGAGTACAGTTCAAGTTGGCTCCACTCAAATCTGCTCCACTCATATCTGCTTTAATCAAGCTGGTATAGAACAGGTTAGCATTGCTTAAGTTGGTACCAGATAAGTTCGCCTCACTCAAATCGCCATCGCATAGTTGGACGCCACTCAAGTTAGCACCGCTGAGATTAACATAACTCAGATTGGCCATCCTCAAGTTCGCACCGCTGAAATTGATACCGCTCAAGTAATTTTGACCTGGTTCGAGTTCTTCGAGGTCTTCCACGTTAGCAACGTTTAAGTTAGCATGACTTAAATCAACTCCAGGGAAATCTCTCTCTCCCGCAGCGTAACGTCTATATAGTTCTTCAACGTCCATAGCTTTCTTGTTCAAGCTGTTTATAATTTCATAGTAGCACTGTTACTTTTACTTTTTACCAATAAATGTATCAAACTGTGCGAGAGGTAGAACCAGTGAAAGTGTAAATAGATTAAAGAGGCAAGTTATGAACGCAGAAGAACTGCTCAAAAGGTACGCAGCGGGTGAAAGAGATTTTCGTCGGGTTAACCTAGAAGATGCCGAACTAAGAGGCGTAAACTTGAGTGAGGCTGATTTCACGGAAGCTAACTTGAATGGTGCCATTCTGAAAGAAGCCAATCTCAGACGTACTATTTTTAAGTCCGCTAACTTAGAAGATGCTGACTTAAGTCATGCTATGCTGGATGAAGCAGATTTGTCTAATTCTAGTTTAGAAGTCAACCTAAAAAGAGCTTCATTGGAGAGAGCTAACCTAAGTAATGCCAACTTGACAGGTAGTAATTTGGAATATACTAATCTCCGAAATGCCAACCTGCAAAATGCTTGTTTAGTTGAAGTTAGCTTAGATCGAGCCAATCTGGAAGGAGCAGATCTTAGAGGTGCAATGATGGGTGAAACTGGTCTGTATGAGACAAATTTGAGAGGAGCACTCGTTGAAGGTTGCGATTTAAGCGACAGCTACAAGCGAAATACTATCATGCCAGATGGACAAGTTGTGACTGATAAATATGCTGAGATGGAATCTGACGATTAACCAAATCGAGGAGTTGACTGAGCTTGACTTTTTCTCAAATATTCCCTCTGGAGATTGAGGAAATAATCGAATCATAAAATATGACGGGGTCTCAACCCCGTCAAAAGCCCCACACAAGTTAGGAGCCATTGTCACTTCTAATTGTGCCATCCGGCATGATGGTGTTGCAGAAAATCAAACGACCTTCTCCGGTGGCTGAAAAGTATGCACCCATCAAGTTGGCTCTGGTGAGATTAGTGCCAATCAACTGCGTACACTCCAGGCTAGCTTCTCTCAAGTCAACATCCACTAAGTCGCTTGCCAGTTCAGCATAATCCAGAATAGCATCCCTCAAATCACCACCCGTCAATATAGTAACCCATAAACTAGCAGAATCTAAGTTAGCACTGCTCAAATTAGCACCACTGAGATTAACAAAACTCAGATTAGCCACAGTCAAGTTAGCACCGCTGAGATTGATACCCCTCAAATCATTCTGACCTGGTTCGAGTTCTTCGATGTCTTCTACGTTAGCAATGTTTAAGTTAGCATGACTTAAATCTACACCCGGAAAATCTCTTTCGCCAGCAGCGTAACGCCTATATAGTTCTTCAACGTCCATAGCTTTCTTGTTCAAGCTGTTTATACTTTGATAGTAGCGCGATTACTTCTACTTTTTATCAATAAATATATCAAGCTGTGCGAGAGGTTGAACCCGATCGCATACCAAGTAATCCAGATGGCTCAGAAGGAATACAAATGTCCTAAAATCTCAACTCTCAAATCTCAAAACGCTAACTGCGCCGAATATTAAAACAACACCAATCTTGGCGCTTCCACAGAGTAGCCACAATCCAGCCGTGCTGTTCGAGAGTGTCGGCAATTGGCTTAGCTTGTTCGAGCAAAATGCCGCTGAGCACGGCCCAAGTAGTCGGTTTGCTAATTGCAGTGAACTGCGGGATTAAATCGATGATTACTTCTGCTAAAATGTTGCAGATCAAACCGTCGATCGGCTCATCGACCATTTCTTTCAAACGATCGATACTTCCGAGCTCTGCAACCAACTGCTGAGAATTAACGCGGTTGAGTAGCCTGTTGCTAATAGTCGATCGCACTGCCAAAGGATCTGTATCCAAAGCATAAACTTTTGTAGCGCCCAACAACACCGCGCCGATCGACAAAATACCCGATCCGCAGCCGATATCAGCAACGATGCACTCTTTGTCATCAAAACCGAGACGCATTTCCAGCGACTCCAGACAAAGTTGAGTAGTAGCGTGAGCACCCGTACCGAAAGCCACACCCGGATCTAAACGCAAAATAACGCGATCGGTATCAGTCGGTAAGGGCAACCAAGCCGGATTAATTAAAAAGCGATCGCCCACTTCTTGAGGCTGCCAGTGCTCCTTCCAAGTGCTGCCCCAGTCTTCGTCTTCAATCAAATCCCACTGCATCGCAGGTAGGGGCAAACCTGCACACAGAGCATCTTGGCGCAGCCACAGAGACAGAGCGGCCAAATCCAGCAATCCTGCCTGTTCTTCGGGCAAATAAGCCGACATCAGGCAGGAATTGCTTTTGATCTCAGTAGCAGTTCCCCGACAGTTAAACCGTTCCAGACGCCAAAAGATGATATCTTCCAGCGCCGGATCGCAAAGAATTCTAATTTCCCACCAGCTATGTGCCATAACGATTTTAAATTTTAGATTTTAGATTTTAGATTGGCCCAGGGGAACTGGAGACTGGGAACTGGGGAGTGAGGAAT
>NZ_JAUBOQ010000039.1:32179-65818 GCF_036700325.1 Microcoleus sp. Z1_B2 | reverse complement strand
AAAGATTTACCGTGTAAGCATCCCGAATTCCCGGAACTTTGAGGATCTCAGCCAGTATCCCCTCTGGTAGAGGGTCAACGATTTTAAATTTTAGATTTTAGATTTTAGATTGGCCCAGGGGAACTGGAGACTGGGAACTGGGGAGTGAGGAATGAGGATTGGCTAATAGAAAAATTCCCGCTTTCAGGCCAATTACCAACGATCGATTACCCATTACCAATTATCAGTCCTGGCATCCAAAATCTAAACTCCTAAATCCGTCAAAGATTTACCGTGTAAGCATCCCGAATTCCCGGAACTTTGAGGATCTCAGCCAGTATCCCCTCTGGTAGAGGGTCATCAAGGCTCAAAACCATCACCGCATCGCCTCGCACGATTTTACGGCCTACCTGCATACTGGCAATATTGACATTAAAACTGCCCAATTGGGAACCAATTTTGCCAATAATCCCCGGCATATCGCGGTGCAAGGTAAACAGCATATGGTGAGTGGGGGAAACGTTGACCGGGAAATCGTCAACACTGGTAATCCGAATTTCGCTTTCGCCGAGCACTGCACCTGTCACGGTGTGTTCGCCGAGGGTTCCCTTAGCCGAGAGGTGTAGGGAGCCGGTGTAGTCGCGAATTGAGGCGTCTCTGGTTTCGACGACGCGAATTCCGCGTTCTTTTGCTTCAATGCTGGCGTTGACGTAGTTAACGCGCTCTCGCAGGGCTTGGGAGAGCAGGCCTTTGAGGGCGGCAACGACTACGGGCTGGCTTTGGTTGCTGGCCAATTCGCCTTGGAGTTGGACGTTGAGGTAATCGACTCGGCCTCCGGCTAGCTGGCTGACGAGGTTGCCCAGGGTTTCGGCGAGTTGCAGGTAGGGTTTGAGTTTTTCGATCGAGTCTGGGTAAATTCCTGGTATGTTGACAGCCGATCGCGCGGGCAGCCCCAACAGTACATCGCGGATTTGTTCAGCCACGTCGATCGCCACATTCACCTGAGCTTCCGCTGTGGATGCTCCCAAGTGGGGTGTCAGCACGATGTTCTGGCCGACACTCCGCAGTGGGGAATCAGCTTCCAGCGGTTCGTGTTCGTAAACGTCCAAAGCTGCGCCGGCGATCTGACCTGATTTGATGGCTTCTGCGAGGGCTGCTTCGTCGATTATGCCGCCTCTGGCGCAGTTTATGATGCGGGCCGTGGGCTTCATTTTCGACAGCACTTCAGCGTTAATTAAGTGCAGGGTTTCCGGCGTTTTGGGGATGTGCAGGGTGATGTAGTCGGATTCGCGCATCAGCAGTTCGAGTTCTACTAAGCGGCAGCCCAACTGATCGGCTCTTTCGGTGGAAATGAAGGGGTCATAGGCCAGCAGTTTCATGCCCATTGCTTTGGCTGCGGCGGCGAGGTGGGAGCCGATTTTGCCCAAACCGACGATGCCGAGGGTTTTTTTGTAAACTTCTACGCCCAGAAAGCGGTTGCGTTCCCATTTACCCCCTTTGACGGATTCGTTAGCTTCCGGGATGTGGCGAGACATCGAGAGCATCATGGCGAGGGCGTGTTCGGCGGCGGCGATCGTGTTGCCTTCGGGGGAATTGACGACTACAATTCCTTTGCGGGTAGCGGCGGGTACATCGACATTATCTACGCCGACGCCGGCTCGGCCGATAATTTTAAGTGAATTCCCGGCTTCTATGATTTCTTTGGTAACTTGGGTGCCAGAACGGATCATTAAAGCGTCGTAATCTGGAATAATTTTTACCAGTTGTTCGGCTGAGAGTCCTGTGTTTACGTCAACTTGCGCGACTTGGGAGAGGATGTCAATTCCGGCTTGGTCGATCGGATCGGATACTAGAACTTTAGGCATAGCAAGCAATTGAGTGCAATAGTAAAAATAGACCGAGCGTTGGCGAGCTCAAAGTTGAGACTTACACTTAGAGCAGTATCTAACAGCTCAGCTCAAGCTTGCCTTTGTGCAGTTTGAATTGTATCTGTATTCGGTCAAGGTCGGCCGTTTTTTGCATGAAATATTTTAGCTTTGCGGGCGATCGGACTCTCTGACAGTCTGAAAATCCCGCAAGTGCTTAGCTAGTATGTCTTTTCGGGCTATAATAGACTTTGGCTATTCCAGCCTAACTATCAGGAATTATTCTCAATGAATTATCTTATCGCCGTACTGCCCGATCGAATGCAAGCCGAAGCTGCCTACTGTGCTCTGGAAAAAGAAGGCTTGCCCATGAAGCAAGTGAGCATTTTGGGCCGCGGCTACAAAACTGCTGATGAATTTGGCTTGATCGACCCGAACCAGCAAGCGAAGAAACAAGCTAAACTCATGGCGATTTGGCTGATTCCCTTTGGCTTTATTGCTGGCGTTACTTTCAGCTTGATTACTGAGTTGAAGACTTTTGCCTGGGCGGGAGAAATTGGCGATCACGCGATCGGTGGTGTACTAGGTGCGATCGCCGCTGCAATGGGCAGTGTGTTTGTTGGAGGCGCGGGCGGTATGGCTTTTGGTAGCGGCGATGCTTTGCCCTACCGCAACCGTTTGAATGCCGGTAAATTTTTGATTGCGGTTAAGGGTACTGATGATTTGACTGGCAAAGCTGCGAAGATTTTGCAGCAGTTTGAACCGGAAAATATCCAAGGTTATACAGAGACTTAGTTATTTGTTTGTTAACAGTTGACTGTTGACTGTTGACTGTTGACTGTTGACTGTTGGCTGTTGACTGTTGACTGTTGACTCGTGTAATATTTGGAGGCAGTTATGGAATCACAAACTATCCCCCTAGATTCTCCCCTAGAATTAACGCTCGAATTAACAGACGAGCAGTTTTTTCAGTTGTGTATTGACAACCGGGATTTAAGATTTGAACGGACTGCTAGTGGAGGATTGATTATTATGCCACCTACAGGTAGCGAGACGGGTAGACGGAATTCAGACCTAAACTTTCAACTTAAGGCTTGGAGTCGTCAAAACAATTTAGGAGTTGTTTTTGACTCTTCAACTGGATTTAAACTGCCCGACGGTTCAGATATTTCTCCCGATGCTGCTTGGGTGCGGCGCGACAGGTGGGATGCTTTAACTGCTGAAGAAAAAGAGAAATTTGCGCCGATTTGTCCAGATTTTGTGGTGGAATTGCGTGAAGCGAAGCTATCCCGTAGGGAATCGACTACTGACTCGCTAGAAAAATTGCGGGCTAAAATGAAAGTGTATGTGAAAAATGGAGCGAGGTTGGGATGGTTGCTCGATCGCAAAAATAGACAAGTTGAAATCTCCCGTCAGGGTAGAGAAGTAGAAATTTTAGATGAACCTGCAACTCTGTCCGGTGAAGAGGTACTACCCGGTTTTGTGTTGGATTTAACTGATATTTTCTAAATTTGTAAGAAGACTCGGCGGTTGAAACCGCATCTATTAAGTCAAAACCCGCAGAGGCTGGTTAAAGAGGACAACTGGGGAAAATTATGTTATTCTCTTTAGTCGGCATCCAGCAGACATGGTTTGTATAAACCTGCTTTCAACCGCCTTCTTATCTTTTCCCGCTAATTGATGATATGATAGGCTGCCAAAGGTTGCGTTTGGTATGACCTGTCAGGAACCTCAGCCCTGACGGCATGAGGCTTGGAAGAGAAATCTCAAAAGCCGTCCTGACCAGCCTAAGTCTTAACTGACTACGTTTTTTGAGTCACGACACTCCTTGAATGCGAAGCTAGTTTTCCGCTCTGTCATTTGCAGTTAAACAGTTTTAAGGTCCCTGAAACAGTGCTGCAAGTATAAAAAGCTCTTAAAACATTGGCGAAGCTAACATTACCCCGCAAGGGAGGCTCGAAAGAGCAAAATACTATGCGTACAGGATTGGAAGATTTGAAACGGTAACTGTCCCGTTGAAAGTACAACACAAAGGTACACCGAATTAACCAATTCCAAGGCGGTAGTAAATCAAAAAACAATGTAAAGCCGTCCTAGAAGGACGGGGTTTCTACCCATTTTTCTGATGAAAATCCTCCACGGGACTTGGATTCCTCAAGCAGAAGAGAATTTTATTCAACCTGGAACTTTTTGTCTTTGGGTTGAAACCACTCAAAAGAAAAAACAGCCTGCTAAGGTTCATCCCCGACAATTGGAGACGGCACAGTTAAGAGAGTTTCTAACGAAAGAAGCCGGGATGCAACTGCCACCAGTCAGCAATACAAGTGCGATGGGGCGAGAATACGCGATCGTCCCTCGGTATTTTTTACTCCCCACTGCCGACAACCAGCCGTTACCATCTTTAGAGTTAGCGCGATATTTAGAGACAGAATTACCGGAAACATTTGAGTTGGAGTATTGGCAAGTTGATTGTGTGTGCATCGCCACCCACACTTTGACTAAAGTATTGAACGATCTGCATTTTTTTGCCCTCTACGATTTAGCAGAAGTTCAGTTTGGTTCAGACTTGCTATTTTGGTATCACTACACCCAAAATTTTAAGCAAATTGTTCTGAAAGATCATTATATTCCGGCGTTGCGCTATCGAGAAACTGCTCCGATCGCGATCGCACCCATCGAAACATCCGAACCCACTGAGAAAGCCACGCGCGGGCGTAAGAAAGCGGGCGAGACAAAAACCAAAACAACTGCAAAAACTCCAAAAACACCTGCCAAAATTGCACCCAGCTTTGAGATTTATCCGGGATGGGAAATTGTTTCAACACAGTACGAAACTGATTTACAACGCTATGTTGAATGGATGCCTTTAGTTTGTGTGTCCGGTTTTCGGAAGATTCAGCTACAAGATACACCAAAGTTCTACGATCGCGAACGGTTGCTGCGGCATTTTTCCGAGTGTGCGATCGCGGAAATTGTCACTCAAACCCCCATCCCAGCATCGTTTGAAAATAAGATTGCGGATTCTTTACTCCAAATCTGCCTCAACCAAACACGAAAAATCGCGCGAGTAAGCCTCGATCAATACCGGCAATGGCAAACCTGGCGCGATCGCATTACGCGCAATCAATCTGCTGACTCATTCTCCCTCTGCTTTCAACTACAATCCCCCGAAAACCCCGAACAGCCTTGGGTTTTAGAGTTTCAGGCGGCTGCGAAAAAAGACCCATCTTTGCGGATGCCGTTGCAGGATTATTGGCGATCGCGATCGACTCAACAAAAACAGTTGCAAACACAATTTGGAGACAACTTTGAGCAACATTTGCTGACAAATCTCGGCTACGCTGCCCGCATTTATCCCCAACTTTGGCAAGGGCTAGAAACCGACAAACCAGTTAACATTACCCTCAGCTTAGATGATGCTTTCACCTTTCTGAGCGAGTCCGCTTGGGTATTAGAAGATGCCGGATACAAAGTGATTGTCCCCGCTTGGTGGACGCCGAAGGGACGACAGCGGGCGAAGATTCGCCTGCAAGTCAAAGGGAAGGGCAGCAAGAGTGCTGCAATCAAGGGCAAGGGATTGTTTTCGGCGGATTCCTTGGTGGAATATCAGTATGAATTGGCGATCGGGGGTGAACGGGTTAGCGAACAAGAATGGCAGGCGTTAGTAAATAGCAAAACACCGCTGGTGCAGTTCCGAGGACAATGGATGGAACTGGACAAAGACAAGATGCAGGAGATGCTAAGTTTTTGGCAAAAACATCGCGAAGAAAACCCCGATTTAAGCCTGATTGACTTTATGAAGTTGACGGCAGAAGGAGAAGCGAGCGAACAGTTGGAGGTTGAGCGCGATCGGGCTTTATCGGATATGTTGGAGAAGCTGCACGATAAGAGTCGGTTAGAGTTAATTGCAGATCCGGCAAAGTTTCAGGGCAAGTTACGGGATTATCAAAAGCGCGGCGTTTCTTGGTTGAGTTATTTGGAAAGTTTGGGATTAAATGGCTGTCTTGCCGATGATATGGGTTTGGGTAAATCGGCGCAGGTAATTGCTCGATTATTGCAAGAGCGGGAAGTTTTATCTAGTACAAAAGAGACAGAAAAAAATACAGAAAATGCGGTTCTACCCACGCTGCTAATTGCGCCCACATCCGTAGTTGGTAACTGGCAAAAGGAAATGGAAAAGTTTGCTCCAGAATTGCGATCGCTGATTCACCACGGCCCTCAACGTTTGCAAGATGCCAAAGCATTTAAAGCCGCCGTCCAAGGTTGCGATATGTTGATTACTTCCTTTACCTTGGTGCGAAAAGATGAGAAGCTGTTGAGCAGCGTAGCGTGGCATCGCGTGGTAATTGATGAAGCCCAGAATATTAAAAATCCCAAAGCGGCGCAAACCAAGGCGATTTTAAAGTTACCCGCTACCCATCGACTAGCATTGACTGGAACACCTGTAGAAAATCGATTGCTGGATTTATGGTCGATTTTTAATTTCCTCAATCCCGGATATTTGGGAAAAGAGGCGCAGTTTCGGAAGTTGTTTGAATTACCGATTCAAAAACATGGGAGTCGCACGCAATCTGCAGCGCTCAAAAAATTAGTAGAACCTTTTATCCTGCGCCGTCTGAAAACCGATAAGTCGATTATTCAGGATCTCCCCGACAAAGTTGAGCAAAAGCTCTACTGCAATCTCACCCGCGAGCAAGCTTCGCTTTATGAAGCGATTGTCAAAGAGGTAGAACAAGAAATTGACGCGGCGGAAGGAATGAAGCGCAAGGGGATGATTTTGGCGACACTGCTGAAGCTGAAGCAAATTTGTAACCATCCGCGCCAGTTTTTGCAGGATGAAAGTGAGTTTACACCAGAGCGATCGCACAAACTAGAACGGCTGATCGAGATGATTGAGGAAGTTAAAGCAGAAGGCGAAAGTTTATTGGTATTTACGCAGTTTACAGAACTGGGAAGCGCGTTGGAAAAATATATTAAACAAACGCTACATTACAACACTTACTACATCCACGGGGGAACCAGTCGCGAAAAACGGGAACGGATGATTTCAGAGTTTCAAGATCCAGAGTCTGAACCTTCGGTATTTATTCTGTCACTGAAGGCGGGCGGCGTGGGAATTACGCTGACAAAAGCCAATCACGTGTTCCATTTCGATCGCTGGTGGAATCCGGCAGTGGAAGATCAGGCGACGGATCGGGCGTTTCGGATCGGACAGGAAAAAAATGTGTTTGTGCATAAGTTTGTGGCTATTGGCACTTTGGAGGAAAAGATTGACCAAATGATTGAGGACAAAAAGAAATTGGCAGGGTCAATTATTGGTGCTGATGAATCGTGGTTGACTGAGTTGGATAATGAGGCATTTAAGAAATTAATTAGGCTCAATAAAAATGCGGTTCTAGATTAGGAGAAACCAAAAAATATGTCACAATTTACTCGGAATTGGTGGGGTAATAAATTTATCGATGCGTTAGAAAGATTTACAGATTCTGGGCGACTTGGGCGGGGACGTGCCTATGCACGAAACGGCAAGGTAAAAAGCTTTGGCATGAATGATGGGTTAGTGATGGCACAGGTGAGAGGCTCGGTTAATCCTTATTTTGGGGTTTATAAGGAGCCTCTGTACACAACTCAAATTGAGTTTGAGCCAATTAGTCAGGAAAAGTGGCAAATGGCGATCGCCCAAATGGCATCAAAAGCCAGCTTCATTTCTCGGCTGCTGCTCAACGAAATGCCCGACAATATTGAAAAGGCTTTCTCACCCCTCGGATTGCACCTTTTACCCAGCAGCCGCGAGGACTTTAAGACTACTTGCTCTTGCCCAGACTATAGCAATCCCTGCAAACATATTGCCGGAGTTTATTATTTGGTGGCGGCCGAATTGGACAAAGATCCATTTTTACTGTTTGAATTACGGGGGCTTTCTAAGGAAGTGCTGCACCGCGAATTAGCAAAAACGCCTTTGGGCTTGGCGCTGGCTGCGGAGTTGACGGCGGATGCAGCGGCCCCTGTGGCGGTGGATTCCTATTACACGCGGGCGATCGCCAGTGAGGCGCCAACGGTCAGCCTGAAAGAGTTTTGGCATGGTGCGAAGCGACTACCGCAGACGATTGAGGTGGCAGCGCAAAGTGGGGTAAGCGCGATCGTGGTGAAGAAACAGGGAGATTTTCCACAGTTTTGGCACAAGGATGGTTCGTTTATTGAGGCGATGGAAGAACTGTATTTGCGGGTGAAGAAGAATAAGTAGTTGGGTGGACAATTTTGCTGCCATACTCGATCGAGCTCTTGCAAAAACTTTAACTGGAAGACTTCATAGGTTTGGTACAATAATCGTGCTCATCATATCAGCTTTACCAGCAACTAAAATCATAGGATCGTTATTTGATGATTTTAGACTATAATTAAATTAGTGCGACTGTTAAAAAAGTAGACTTTTTAGTTACAGCAAACTTTGGCAATTTCAAATTAGAATCTAAAATTGACTGATGTTACAAAGAGAAGAACTGTTAAAAGGCATCGAAAACCGCGAATGTGTCGCGCGGGCGATCGACCAAGCGGAACAAGCAATTAAAACTTGGGAAGTTACTCTGACTGATTTTCTGTCGCCTCCAGAATTGGCGGACACTCTGACGGTATTTAAGCGCTTAACAGATGTGGAATTAGTGGCTTGGGGCGGCTACCCGCAAGCTGAAAGACAAAGAATTGCGATCGCGCGATCGGATATCCCGATCGACTCTGCTAGCGTTAACGTTGCTGCGGTGGAGATTGCTGGCAATTTCTTGTTCGATACAGCTTCTCACCGCGACTTTTTGGGGGCGATGTTGGGTACAGGAATTGTCCGCGAGAAAACTGGTGATGTGATTGTTTTGGGAGAACGCGGCGCGCAAGCGATTGTCATGCCGGAGATGGTAGAGTATTTGGAGATGAGTTTGCAGCAAGTGCGATCGGTTCCCGTGCAAACGCGGCGCATTGAGTTGAGCGAACTCAAAATTAGAGAACCTAAAAAGAAAGAAATGACAACCGTTGAAGCATCCATGAGATTGGATGCTGTCGCCTCGGCTGGATTCGCAATGTCTCGCAGCAAAATGGCCGATTTGATTGGCAGCGGCGATGTGCGAGTTAACTGGAAAGACGTTACTCAAGCTAGTTATAATGTCAAGTCTGGAGATTTAATTGCTGTTACGGGCAAGGGAAGATTGGAAATTGGGGAAGTTGCTGTTACTAAGAAGGAACGCTATCGAGTCCAGTTAACTCGATATTTGTAATTTATAGCCCAGAAACCGGGTTTTTTTCGAGAATATGGATACACCGCGTAAAAATTGCGAAAAACCCGGTTTCTTTGGTTTCTGTGGTAGTCCTGGACGCTTGTAAAATTGGGGAAGGTTCATTTGTTTGTGGGTGCGATGGTTTGTCCACGGGCTCGTTTGTTTGTCCGCGATTCCGCGATTCCGCCAGGGGTTGAAACCCCTGTCTCATAGAAGACAGTCGGTTGAAACCGACTGAAGAATGGTGACAAATACTCGATTATTGTGACAAATACGCGATAGTTTATTTAATTTGCTTTTCAGTCCTCTTTTAGAGGACTTTCGCTATGAGACGGGGGTTTCAACCCCCGGCGGACTTGTGGGGTAGCGTGGAGGATTTTGGTGGCGGGGATTTTGGTGGCCCGAATGTGCGATCGACCTTTTGGTAAAATTTGCGTTAGGGGCGATCGACCTTTTGGTAAAATTTGGGTTAGGGGCGATCGAATGTTTGTCGTTGGGTGGGGGCGGGTTTATCTAGATTGTTGCTGGGAATTGGGGATGGTTGGTAAAACCCGCCCCTACAGAATTATCGGGATGTTTGATTGTTTTGGGAAAATTTGGGTTAGGGGCGATCGAATGTTTGTCCTTGGGTGCCGGCGGGTTTATTTATATTGTCAACGATCGCGATTATTCGTCTTTCGCCCGAAACACCTTTTCTACCGACTTCACCAACAGTTCTCGCGGCATCAATCGAGGCATATTGGCGATGATTTGATTGGGAATTCCCCCTGTCACGACATTAGACTCATTTTTGTCTAAAGCTTTCAAAGCATCTCGCACTACTTCCGCTGCGGGAACGAGTTTTTGCCAGCTGCTGGATGCCATTGATTGAGGGAATTCAGCTACTGCGAAAAAGTTCGATTCTGTCGGCCCTGGACAAAGGCATAAAACGCGAATTCCTAAATCTTTGTTTTCCGCCCAAAGTGCCTCGCTGAAACTCAAAACAAAGGCTTTAGTCGCTGCATACATCGACAAGTACGGCATCGGTTGAAAAGCTGCAATGGAGGCAACATTGATGATACTTCCCGATTTTCTTTCGCGCATTCCCTGCAAAAATAAGTGCGAGAGTTCAACTAATGCTACAATATTTAGTTGCACCATTGTTAGTTGTTTCGCAAGCGGGCGATCGGCAAAAGCACCGTAATCGCCAAAACCCGCATTGTTCACCAACAAATCAACCGTCCAACCTTTTTTAACAACCGCGTCAAATACAGCATTTGTGGCTCCTGGTGCGGTCAAATCTTGAACGATAATTTCGACCAAAATATTGAATTCCTGTTGCAGTTGAGCAGCTAACTGTTGCAATTTGTCTTCGGAACGAGCTACCAAGATTAGATTGTGCTGGCGTTTGGCTAATTCGGCGGCAAAGGCTGCACCAATTCCGCCAGAAGCACCGGTGATTAAAGCAGTAGGCATGAATTTAATTCGGATTATTTGATATAAACTTTATATATTTTAACAATTATTTTTGACGCGAACCTGTAAAATAATTAAAAGGGAATAGGTGAGTTTTATGGCGCGTCTTACCGATCGAGCTTTTGAAATTTTGCGGGCCGAAGTTGACAAGTGCGCGGCGGCTGATAGTCTAGCCGGTGATGTGTTCCGACGGATGGTAATCAAGCGGTTGGAGAAGTTACGATCGCAAAACGGCACTTTCGCCTCAATAGAAGAAATCCGCGATACCTTCAAAAACGAATTTCCCAACTTCAGCGAACAAGCTCTCAAAGCTGCCGTCAAAGCCAACCGCCCGCCCGGATTGTTCGGTAAAATCATCTTTGCTGGGGGTTTGCTGGGAAGTGCTGCGGGGATAATTTGGCTGATTAACCTACCTTCTCCCATGATTCGCTGGCCCGTCGCCAAAACAATGCCGATATTGTTGCTGCCGAGTTTTATGAGTATGGATCACAATTACCGGCAGGCGATCGCCCTTGTGGAACAATCCGATCAACTGGTGAATAAAGCCACTGCTGTTGCTGATTTTGACTTGGGCGAAATTAAAGCAAAACAAGCGCAAAAACACCTCGACGCCTTGCCCGTGTGGTTTTTAGGTTATTATCCACAAACTTACTGCAAATTTTTCGGCTGCCGTTGGCGGTTTACAGTCGATGAATTTCAAGCCGCCCGCAAAAATGTCGGGCGGATGGAGGCTCAGATTTTCCAGCAAAAAAATGCTTTTACTCAGTTAAATCAAGTCGAACAAACGCTAAAGACGGCGAAACAGGAGTATCAGCAAGCCAAAACCGCTGCGGATAGACAAAAAGCAACGGTAAATTGGCAAAGTGCGATCGACCAACTCAATCAAATTCCCGCCCAAACCCTCGCTGGAGAAACGGCTAAGAAAACACTCAAAGCAGCAGAAAGAGACTTTCAAGCAATGGGCGGCGTCGCCACCGGTTCTGTGCAGGCTGACAACTTAATTGAAGCTGCCAAAGAATTTGCTCTCTCCGCCGCCGTCGCCGCCAAAAACCCGCCGCATCCCGCCGCACAGTGGGAGCAAATAGCACAATTGTGGCAAGAAGCTATTAACAGACTGAAATTGATTTCTGTCGATAACCCTGGGTATCTCGACGCTCAAACCAAACTCGCTAAATATCAAAAAGATTTAGGAATTACCCAGATTAGACTGCAAGCAGAAAAAGATTCTGCAAAAGCTTTGCAAGCAGCTAAAAGCTTGTTTGCCAACTTGCAAAATAATGTGAATTATCAAAATCCCGGTTACTCCCTCAGCCAGTTGCAACAAATTATCAATCAATTAGAATCCGTGAAACCCGGCACAACTGTTTATCCCGAATCCCAAAAATGGCTGCAATCTGCTCGCAAGAAACAGCAAGAATGGCAAAAGAATTAGTCAGTTGACTGTTGACTGTTGACTGTTGACTGTTAACTGTTAAGGGTCGCGAATTAAATAACTTACAATTTTAATTGTTCTTGTGGGATGGGCGTCCCGCCCGTCCATAAAGGGCGGGCGGGACGCCCAACCCTACTCCCCACAAACTTGTGTAAATTATTTAATTCGCGATCCTAATGACTCATATCATGTCCGATCGATTAACCATAATATCTTGGTAGGGGCGGGTTTTTGAGATTGTCAATTATTCGCAGGTATTGTTGGTAAACCCGCCCCTACAAAAATCGCGATCGCTCGACCGGACATGATATCATGACTAATGACTAATGCCAACAACCAACTGCCAACTGCCAACTGCCAACTAACAAATTACCAATTCGGGTCAACATACAGATTAATTGTCACTTGCTTTTTCCCCGAAGGGATGCCGGAAATACAAGCACAAATCGTATCTCCGCCATCAATTTCTACTTCGCAAGCGTGACAAGAACCCATGAGACAGCCGGTAGGAATAGAAACCCCTGCACGTTTAGCTACATCTAGCAAAAGCTCTCCTGGGTCAGCTTCAACTGTCACATTATCTGGTAAAAAACAAACTTTTGTCATTGAATTTGAACCTCAACTCTAACAAACAATAGTTAATAGTCAACTGTCAACTGTCAACTGTCAACTGTTAACTAATTAACCTAAAATATGCTTTATATCTAAATGCTTTTCCACTGTATCTGCTAGAGAGTCTAACAGAGTTTCTCGGTGTTCTCGGTAATTAGGAATACCTGTAGGCAATGCGCGGAGTCCCCGCTGCTGCCGCAAGTGATTTAACCAAGCTCGCCGCCAAGCTCCGTTGTCAAAGATGCCGTGCAGGTATGTACCCCAAATTGATTGAGAAGTATTGACAATGCCTAAACTAGCATCGTCAAATAGCGGTTGAGTCAAATCTGACTCTAGGATTTGCGTTTTTCCTTGATGAATTTCGTAACCGGAAACTGGCAAACCCGGTTGAGGATAGTTAGATGTTACGATTCGTTGGCGGGCAATTTTGTTCGGTGCCATCGCAGTTTTTAAAGGAAGCAATCCTAATCCTGGAAATTCTCCCTTTTCTCCCTCAATGCCTTCTTTATCGGTGATACTTTCTCCCAGCATCTGAAAGCCACCACAAACTCCCATGACTGTACCGCCAGCTACTAAATAATTTTGAATAGCTTTTGCCATACCTGTTTGGCGCAGCACGTGCAAATCGGAAATTGTAGTTTTAGAGCCTGGTAAAATCACGGCGTCTGGATGGCCTAAATGGTCTTTTGGACTGACATATTTGACTGTGACGCTAGTTTCCGACTCTAAGGGGTCAAAGTCGGTAAAATTGGAAATTCGGGGCAGGCGGATGACTGAAATATTTATGTCGGTTTGAGAATTGGGAGAACGCCGATCGAGCAAATCGAGAGAATCTTCTGAGGGAAACACTTCGTCTATCCAAGGAATCACCCCAACTACCGGGATTCCCGTCCTTTCTTCTAGCCAAGTCAGGCCCGGATCTAATATCGATTTTTGTCCTCGGAACTTATTAATAATGAATCCTTTAATTAAAGCTCGTTCGTCGGGATCGAGCAATTCCAAAGTACCGATAATGTGAGCAAAAGCACCGCCGCGATCGATGTCAACTACTAGCAAAGTCCGAGCCTTTAAATATTTAGCTACCCGCATATTTGTTAAATCGCGGTGTTTGAGATTAATCTCAGCAGGGCTACCGGCTCCCTCACACACAATCATGTCAAATTCTTGGCAGAGAAATTCTAAAGAGTCCCGAATAGCTTGCCAGCCGATATCGAAATACTGCTCGTAATATTGAGATGCTCGCACATTGGCGATCGCCCGGCCCTTGACAATCAATTGAGAAGTCATGTCTCCTTGTGGCTTGAGCAAAATCGGATTCATTTCTACCCAAGGTGCGACGCCCGCAGCCCAAGCTTGCACTGCTTGAGCGTAACCAATCTCTCCGCCGGCCGCTGTGACATAGGAATTCAGTGCCATATTCTGACCTTTAAACGGAGTTACCCGCCAGCCGCGTCGAGAAAAAATTCGACATAAAGCTGCAACGAGTAAAGATTTCCCTGCGTGAGATGTTGTTCCCACGACCATAATTGCTTTCATAATATTAAAAGAGAAGGAAGAAGGAAGTTCGGCAACGGATTCGCTCGACGGATGTAACGGATGTAACGGATATAACGGATGTCAGGAAGAAGGAAGAAGGAAGAAGTAAAAAGTAAAAAGTAAAAAGTAAAAAGTAAAAAGTAATAAGGCAGAAGGCAGAAGGCAGAATCAAAAAAAATTCTGGTTTCTACCTTTTGCTTTTTGGCTCAAGATGATGGCTTATCTTCGCCGGATACATTCTCAGACTTGGATTCAGTAGTCGGTTTAGCAGTTTCGACTAGATTCGGATCGGGGGGATTCGGGCGAATCAATTCCGGTTGTTCTCCCTCAGAATATGGTGTTTTATCTGTAGATTCGATCGAGATCACTGATACTGAAACCGTTTCCACCTGCACGCTCAACCCAGGTTCTCCCGGTATTTCTATCTCTACAGGCGCTGCCATTTCCACCACAGTCATTTCCAGAGATACAGCAGGGGCTTCTGCTTCCGGTACGCCTGCTGCTTCCGGTTCACCCACTGCAGCCAGCGGTGTCTGGGTTTCCAGAGATACAGCAGGGGCTGCTGCTTCCGGTTCACCAACCGCAGCCAGAGGTGTCTGGGTGTCAGCGGACGATCGATCTTCGATCGTCCCGTCCCCTATTTTGTCAGAACTCGCGGTTTCTGTGGCCATCAACTCGGCCATTGCTTCAACATTGGTGGGAAAAGGCACTCCAAGGCTTGTTTCCACAGCAGTGTTGCTGCTTTCGGCTGCCACTTCCGCAGCCGCCGCGGCTAATTCGGATTCGAGAATTTGGTCGATACCCGGTGCAGGAGTTGCCGTTATTTGAGATTCAGGTGCGATCGATTCTGGAGTCACTGAAGGTTTTGGCGTCTGCGGAGTTGCATCAGATTTGTTTTTACCCGCACCCCGTCCCAACATACCGCCGAGACTATTTTTGATGTTGTCAAACAGACTACCGAAACCGCCGGATTTTTTAGCTGGTTTAGGAGGAGTAGGAGGAGTTGGGGCCGCCGTTGGGGCCGCCGCTGCCGCTGCCGCCTGCGACTCTTTAACGGCTGTTCTCCATTCTGTTTCCTCGTCAAAATCATCGACTTCTGGCTGCTGTGGAGGCTCTGGCTGAGCCTCTACTGGCTCCACACTTGGTGCAACGGCTATTTCTGAAATTTCTAGAGGTAGAGGTAGAGGAGTGAAGCTGCTGGCTAATTCTGCTGGGGTGGGTGAAATCTCAGCAGCAGGAGTTTCGACTGAAAAGACGGGTATTTCTGCAATTGCAGGTGGTTTCGAGTCGGGAATTTTTAAGTCAGGGGCGATCGCACTTTCAGCCGTTGCCTCGTCGATCGCACTTTCTGCAATACTTTCAGCTATGGGGGGAATCGCTGGCTGTTCCTCTAGTTTTACCTCGCCCTTATCGAGAGTGGGTGCTGGAACCACATCAGTTTTCGGTTTGGGCGATCGAACAAACTTAGGTTTTTTCGCTGCTGCGGGTTCTTTTTTCTTGGCAAACAAGCCAGCCAACGGCAAGCCTGCTGCAGCCAAATTCGCCGACTGAGGAATCGGCGTTTGCTCAGCAATGGGCGTCACCTGCCGGCGCAAAGTCAGAGTTTCCCAGGCAAACCACCCCAACATCGCCACGCCCGCCATTTGACCAAGCAGGAGAGCACCAGTAATTCGTCCCGCACAAGCCCATAAAATTAACGCATAAAAAAGTCCTACCCCGCTCCAGGTAAAATCACTTTTGCGGTGCACTTCTGGAAAAAAGAAGGCCGCCATGTAAATACTGAAGCTGCCTAGACCGACCGCTAACGCCAGAAAGTATGCAAGCATATTGTCGGTACCTCCGCTGTGTCAAATAACTTCTACGCGCTAATTCTACCTTTGAGAGAGACTCAACGGCTTCTTTCTCTAGGACAATTCTTGATTTGTAGCGAAGTTTTGCAAGGAAGCAGTGTAAGGGATTTAACACGTTCAACGGATGCTGACGCCTCAAGTGCGAGTCAAGATTTCCCACTCTGCCCCACATCTCTAATGCCCATTACCCCCTAGGCCTACACCCCCTATCCCCATCACCCCCTTCTCCGTGGTGATAGATGTCACTTAGACTAGGCCCGTGCGATCGCACCAAGGGACTGAGGATGTTTATATGTTGTAGGTGTAAGAGGAATTATGCCCTAGGGCATATGTATGGGAGAGAGTGCCATGTTAGAAAAATTATTATTAGCGGCCGGCTTAACCTTATCGCTTCACATATTTCCCGGACTGAGCACTTCCGCAAAGTTACCCAAAAATTTAGTATTGCGATCGAGCGATCGTCCGGCTCAAACCCTGCAACTTCCCATCGTTGCAGTACCTGCTGGCCTCAAGCCGAATGTCCAATCCTAATTATACGTGCCAGCTCATACGTGCAAGTGCGATCGGACTTAGGCAGAGCCTTTCTAATATTTTTTTCGAGCTGTTATCACAAAGTAAATAATTTCTTAGAAAATCCTGGTAAATCATTGTAAAACCTGGTACTATATGTTGAGAACAAAAATACCACCTAGCGATGACCAGATATGTCACACCGCGAGAAGCTTGCAAAATCCTGCAAGTCTCAGACAAAACCCTTAGAAACTGGGAACTTGCCGGCAAAATATCAGCAATCAGAACTCCGTCCAACCAACGACGCTACGATATCGACAGCGTTCTCGGAGGCGGACATGACCGAATTACAGCCATCTACGCCAGGGTCAGCAGCTATAAACAACGAGAAGACCTCGACAGACAAGTCAGCTACCTCCAAAGTCTCTACCCGCAAGCTAAAGTCTTCAAAGACATCTGAGGTGGACTCAACTTCAAAAGAAAATCGCTGCTTGCCCTTCAGGGACAAGTCATGTCAGGAGATATCTCAGCAGTTGTGGTCGGACACCAAGACAGACTGTGCCGGTTTGGTGGCGACCTTATCAAATGGATCTGCGAGCAAAACAATTGCCAACTCATGGTTCTCAGCAGAAACGAGTTGTCTCCAGAACGAGAAATGTTTGAAGATGTGCTTGCCATCATCCACGTCTTTAGCTGCCGACTCTACGGCTTGCGAAAATACAAATCTGCTATCAAAGAAGATTCGAGTTTACCCGGAAACCAAGCTAGCAGCGAAATGGAGGACTTGGATTGCAGCAAGTAGATGGTGTTACAACCAAGCAATTGCTATCCTTAAGAACGAAAGAATTGGTAAGTATGACTTGAGGAAAAAGATAATGGACTCGGCTCCCGACTGGGTTTCCGAGCAACCTTATAACCTGCGACAAATGGCAGTTTTTCAGGCTTTTGAAGCACACAAGGCAGCTAAAAAGGTAAAAGGAACGGCAAAATTTAGAAGCCGTTTCGACACATCTCAGACTATCCGGTTTCAAACGTCTAATTGGAAGCTCGGTACTTTTTATCCAACTTCTACTAAAGGGCTAACCTTTAAAGCATCGGAACCTATCATCGAAGTAATGCAGCACGAGCCAACACTCAGCTTGATTAACAGACAGTGGTTTATTTGCTATGCGATTGATGAACCGAAAATAAAGCCAATTGATAGCGATTTGGTTATCGCTTTAGATCCTGGTGTTAGAACTTTTCTTACTGGTTTTGACGGCAGCGACTTTATCGAGATAGGAAAAAGCGACATCGGCCGCATCTATCGACTAGCAAGACATCTAGACAAATTAATGTCCCGCATTGGGGCAAGCAAAGGAAAGCAATTCAAGCGGTTGAGGTATTGCCTGCGAAAATCAGCAGCCAAAATTAGAATCAAAATCAAAAACCTGGTCAACGAACTGCACAAAAAAGCTGCAAAATATTTGACAAGCAAGTACAAGTTAATTTTTTTGCCAACCTTTGAGACGCAGCAAATGGTCAAGAAAGGTCAACGCAGGTTGGCGACTAAAACTGCTAGAGCAATGGTCACTTTGAGCCATTATCGTTTTAAACAAACGTTGAAGCATCAAGCTGCCAAGCATGGTGGTGTTGTAGTAGACGTGACAGAAGAGTACACATCGAAAACCTGTTCAAAATGTGGACACGTCCATACCAAATTAGGCGGGTCTAAAATATTTAAATGTCCAGAGTGCGGACACACCCTGGACAGGGACAAAAATGGTGCTTTTAACATTTTGTTGAAAGCTTTGAGAGATACCTCCTTGATAGGAGAGCTTGCTGCTTTTTCTATCTTGCCATACACGGTGGTTCCTGGCTTGGTTCGGGATTTACCGGGTTAAATGTATCTGTTCACAACTCATCAGTTTGTAGTCAGGGCTTTAGTCCTCATTCATCTCACCTAATAAGGACTAAAGCCCTTACTACAAACCGTAGGTCAATAATGAGTAGCAGATTGAACATTAATTCCTATAACATACTACTAGACAAATCTCAACATCAGCTTGTCAAGTAAAGACTTTCAAACCTTAAAAAACTTGTGTAATCCTGAGAGTAAAGGATCAAAATAGATATATAATCCCCTGATGGCTCTCCAAGCTAATAAGCACATTGACTATTAAATCAAGGAAAGCGAAAATGGGACTTAGCGATATTCTCTTGAATGAAAACAACAGAGAAACTTTTGTAGATGACTGTGTAAAGTTGATAGACCAACAAGTTGCAGCAGCCTCCGGATTGGGTGGTTTGGCTCTGAAAGCTGCCTACTCTACTGTCAAGGGGATACGGGCTGACTATTGCGCCCAAGTCGTCGATCAACTTCTGCCAGAAATCTCGATCGCACTCGATCCGATGTGGGCTGAAGGGGTAAACAATGGCAACCCAGTAGAATATCTAGCCCAAAGAAAAGGTGAAGTAGCAGACGAATTGCTCCAAATCAGCGACAAAAGGGTCGAGAAAAGCACAAGATCGATGGTTAAAGGCGCCTATGCCAAACTCCGCCCCTCAGCCAAGAATTACGTGGAAAAGGGAGTACCGGATTTAGCCGAAATTATTAATAAACATAGTGCGGCCTGATAAGTGAGCAACGGCTAAAAAACAGAATACCCCGATACCCGGCTTCTTCAAGAAATCGGGTATCTAAAATCAGACTAAGCTGTTTTACATTTAAACTGTGTGTCAAAAATCCATAAAACTATTGTGGGACGGGCTTCTAGCCTGTCCCGAATTTTCCATTTAAATGCGTAACAGCTTAATTCGTAAGTTTGTAGTTAGGAGGGAGAGTCCTAATTTTATGCTTATCCATTGCCAATTACCCATTGATTTGCAGCCAATATTTTCAACATAGCCTGTCCGGTAATTACCAAGCCCAAAAACATTACAAACATCGCACTAATCGTCGGCAGAAATTTGACTGCTGTTATCTGTTTTGGCAGTTTATCAAAATTCCGTTTGGCATAAACTAATATTAATCCGATCGCACTCAGCACTAAAGCCAACCCCAAACTAAACGCTACCACTAACGTCATTCCCAAACCAACATTGCCCAAAGCCGACGCACTCAACAGCATCACCAAAGCGGAAGGACAAGGCAACAAACCGCCGGAAATTCCCAACGCCAATAAGCTTTTCCAAGTAATAGCAGAACCGTCAGCACCCGGCGGCAAATGCGAGTGAATCCGGCCGTCTCCGTGATGGTGGTAGTGGTGAGATATATCGGGTTTTACAGGCTTAAATTCTCGCTCCCAACTTCCTCTAGTCAAAAGATTTACTGGTTCTTCACATTCCGCAGTAAAGACTTTAGTCCTTAGAAACCAGTTTTTATTATTAAAAATTTTACTTTTGATTTTTTTGAGAAATTCAGTCCTCACTACCAACCTAGTCTTGATTTTTGATAAGAGTAAGTTAAACCCGATGAAGGCTACTAATAAACCAGAGATTAAACTCAGCCAAGGATCTAATTTTTCTGGCTCAATTAAGTTAGAAGCAAACAAAGTAATTCCGCCCACAGCAAATACGCCGGCAGTGTGAGTAATTGTAGTCGTCGCTGCTAGAAATAAAGCGTGTAGGGGAGTAGCCCGCGAACCCACTAAATAAGCGCCGACTATGGTTTTTCCGTGTCCCGGCGACATCGCGTGCACGCATCCCCAAGCAAATGCTCCCGCTATTGCTAGCAGCAAACTCCAACCTGAATCCCAGATAGATTCCTTTCCTGCTAACAAAAAGTCGCGGTTTTGTGGCGTAAACACAAAGCTTTTTACAGCACCGGCTTGCACAATCGTAGCTTGACAGCTAGCTGTCGGAACTCCGGGCAAAAACAGATTGTAATTAATCCGCAATTGCTCTGGTTTGGAGATGGAAATTGCATCAGGTAAAGCGGGGGTTTTATCTTGAGAAGGTGCGGGCCAGGTGTAGTGTAAAATTAAGGTGCTGTGGGTATTGGGCTGCTGGATAACACTGGTGCTTTTAGCTGCTATTTCTAGCGGTTTTACTGCTACGGAGCCTTGAATGTTGCTACTGTTTGTGAGGCGGATTTGTTGGCTGAAAAACTTTTCTAGCTGTGTTTGGTGGCTGCGAACTTCAGCAGGTTGTAGCTGGCTGTCTCGATTGTCGTCGGCGAAGTTTGTTAAGCCTGTTGGGAAAGTTAATGTTATTTCGGTTTGCAAATCGTTGACTACTATTTCTGCTACGGATAAGTCTGCCCAGTGCGAGTAAACTGGTCGGGTTGAGGTTGTTACTAAGAAGGAAAGTGTTAGGAAGAATAGGATGAATAATTGGGAAAGTCGGTTCATTTTGTACAGCATAAATTCCTTTTTTTTGTAAGTTTTTTGGTAAGTATTTGTGTGTGTTGTGATTTTTTAGGCGATCGCTCTTTTCGTGAGTCTCACAGTCCGCCGGGGATTGAAATCCCCGTCTCATAGCGAAAGTCGGTTGAAACCGACTGAATAGCTAATCAAATTCAACAATTGCGGATTTCATTCCTATGCAAGAGGACTTAAGCTTTTAGCCAGGGGTTTCAACCCCTGGCGGATTGACGGAATGGCGAATTTGGCCGAATGGCTGCTATTAGCTAATCTCAAAATTCATAACTTCCCAAACCCAATGCTTGGCGAGCTCGATCGTCAAAATTAGGGTCAATTTCCTTGGACTTTTGAAAATAAGCGCGAGATTCGGTATCTTTACCTAAAGTCCGGGCGATCGCACCAGCCCGGTAAAACATACCCGCATCGCGAATGCCCGATCGCATTATTTCGGCCATCACTCGATCGGCCTTTTGCCATTCCCCTGCGGCGGAAAGCGCCCAAGCCAAAGTATCCAGCGTCACAGCATCCCGGCGAATTTTCACCTCCTCCTGCATTAACGCCAGCGCTTCCGTTACATCCTGCGATCGACCTTTTTCCAGCAGCAAACTCGCTAAATCCCTGCGGTGCCCGAAACCGCCAGATCCAGAAACCTGTTCCTGTCGCAGCCCCGCTTCTGCTTTGTCGCGAAGTCGCCCGGATTCGATCGCATCTCCCTGCAAATCCTTCACCCTCGCCATACCGCGATCGACAATGTGATCGAACACAGTCTCAGCCCCGCCAGAATAGGCAGAAACCTTGCTGTAATAGCCTTCCGCTTCCCGATAATTGCCCTGCCGCGTCTCCAAATCCGCCAAATAAATCAGCGCCAGCGGGTATCGCGGCACCAAGCGCAGCGACTCCAAAAACAGTGCTTTCGCCTGCACAAACTGCCCGCGACGCGCGTAAAATCGACCCAAGAGCGATCGGGCCCGCGCCGAACCAGCAACCTCTCCTGGTTCCTCCGCCGCCATTGCTTGCCGGTAATCCTGCACAACCTCAGCATCTCGGCCCTGAGACTCTCTCACTAAAGCTCTCAAAGTGAGAGAACCCAAGTTAGGAATCCGGTTAACTAAGGCTTCTGCGGCTGCATTTGCCTCGTTCACTTTTCCCATTGCTAAGTTAGATGTAACTAAAAGGGCGATCGCATCTTCATTGTCAGAACCCGCCTGTTTAGCAAAGCGCAAAGCAGTAGCAAAATCGTGTCTTGCCTCAGCAATTCGAGCTAAAACTAACAGCGCACCTTGGTTGTCAAAAGGCAAATCGGCGATCGACCTTTGAGCCGCTTGTTCTGCCAATAAAAACCAACCTCCCTCCCCAGTAGCGCGAGCCATTTTTAAATAAGATCCAGCCAGTGCCGCCCGGTTCAAACCGCTGCGGGAATCAACAGCCAATCGCTGCTGGTAAAAAGCAATTTCTTGCTGAATTGCTTCTTTTTGATTGGGATTATTTCTCAAACTTTCCGAAAAATGATATCGGTAATTAGTATCGAGATTTTCGGGATTTTTGTTAGAAAAATTATCTGAAATAAAACGCAAATTAGGAGATAAATTTACTACTACCATCCCAACTAAAGGAACTACTATCAGCATCCCCCATGAGAAAATATCCGATTTTATTTCATGTTTAGTTTTAGTTTTCATACATCCGCGTTAATCAGCGTTCATCTGCGGTTAAAAAAAGCATCTCCGATCAGTCATTAGCCAATAAGCAATGACTAATGACTAATAACTAATGACTAATGACTAATTAGGCAAAGCCAAATAAGGAAAAGTCGGTTCTAAAGGTTTGTGTCCCTGAGCCGGATTTCCCGGAGTTCCGTTATAAGAAACGTTATCGCCAACCGGAGAACCCACCAAAGCTCCCAGAGTGATATCAATAACGTCGTCCATCAGCATACGACCTCCGATCAAGCTTCCTTGAGCATTTGTAGCGCTAGCGTAGCCGCTGGTTTTTGTGGTATCGATCCGCATGACATCGGGTAAGAAAGCTCCGGCGATCGCATTTGGATCGACATTATCCCGACCGTCCAAAAGATCGACAGCATTCAAAGTAGCAACAGCTTCCTGACGCACCGGAGCAGCAGCAGCGCTCAAATCCAATCTCGGAGGAATATTATTGAATGCTTCCAGATAAGCGGGAGTAACTATCAAACCCTCATTAATTGCAGGTCTTGCCAAACGCTCGAATTGTTTAAAACCGCCAGCTCCATCCCGGATCGAAACTGTTGACCAAACATCAAAAGTATTTGCCCCTGTTCCTGCTTGCAAAAACGCTTTCGGAACGCGGACAGCAATTGTATTGACGTTGTAACCTTTAGTAAAGTCGATCGCTTGACTCGGTTCTTTAAAAGCAGTGCGCGGCCCCGTTCCCAAAGCTGCGGCGCGAACTCGGAAAAATTGTTCCACATCAAAGAAAAACGGGTCTTCGCGTAAACCCGCAAATACAGTCAAGTTAGAACCGCCCACAGGTACTGTATTTACAACAGCATTAGAATTCAGCGGAGTTGTGGCAATTAGCCCGCCGTTAACTGTAGTCTTAGCAACAGTCTCCGAGCCGTTGCGAACAACAGTTACAGCTACCGCTTGCATACCTCTATTGTTAGGCGGACTGAAGGCAAACCGCAAGATAATATCCGAACGTCCAGTAGGTGTAGAATTCACGTCACTTACTTGCGTGATGTGAAATTGGTAGAGGGCTGTAGTGCTGAAATAATATTGATAACGGGCGACAGACCTGGGATTTGAATTCATGGTAAATACTAAATCCCCGTCCGCAGCACCGGAGTTTTGGTCTTTTTCGCGATATACATATAGGTCAGTTAAATTGACCGCGCGACCTTTGATATCTACTTCGCCGTCGTCGTGGTCAGAAGCGACAATTATCCCTGGAGTTAATAGAGCAATTAGAGCTACTTCAATAGCTAGTATGGTTCGGCGAATTTTTTTTGTGAGCTTCACAGTTAGCACCTTTATTGCAATGAATTTTTTGCACAAATCAATGGTAAATAACCCGCATTCGCGGGTTTTACTTTTGTAGCAACAGGTTGAAATCTGTCAACCTGTCGGGCTTTTGCGCTATTGCTGAGCCTTCTCCTATTGGTGGTATACGAAGGTTTGGCAATTTTGGATCTGTGCTTCAAGATAAATTTAGGGAAAAAAGTGTGTTATTGAGGATTTACTCGTTCCCGGACTATGCTTGGGAATGCCTGCTCCCAGACAAGGCTTCCCTCGATCGAGTGGAGCCACAGCCTCGCTTATACGGGTTCCCAGGCTCTTATTGGGAGCGATCGAACAAAGCTTGGGAACGAGTGAAGGGCGCGGTTCTGACAATTCCCGCATCCAGGATACCCGCCACGTGATTCATCCGTCCAGAAATAAAAAACCTGTATCCGATGAAACTTGCCGAACGTATTTATCTCGCGCAAGTCAATGCTTCAATTCTTTAATCGAAAATCGAAAATCCAAAATCCAAAATCCAAAATCGATTGACTCTTCACGCTCAGGGATTTTTTCGTTCTGCATAAAGCGGATTGCTAAGTCTAAAAAAAATCACTAATTAGGTGGTAAAATTCCAGATGACTTGGGATTTTTACAATTCAAAGCACGACAAAGTTAGCCTAAAAAGGCATACTCCAGTTTGTACCCCAACTTCAAACTTACAATTATGTTCTGTAGTGATATACGCCGAATTTTTAATTTTGGATCTGTGCAGTCAAAACAAAAATTTTCGGTACACTGAGATGACAGGCCAGAAGTCAGGCGATGAATCGCTGCTTTTAGTGCAGATTGCCCAGAAAGACCAAACGGCATTAGCTAAACTTTACGATCGCTACGGTCGCCCAAGCTACGCTCTCGCTTACAAAATCCTGGGTTCGGTAGAAGAAGCTGAAGAAGTGGTAATCGATGTTTTTTCCCAAATTTGGCAAAAAGCAGCAACTTACGATCCTTCTCGCAGTCGAGCAGATACGTGGTTGTTCATGCTTACCCGCAGTCGTTCCCTCGATCGGCTGCGATCGATCCAGCGAAATGTCCGGGCTGCTGAAGCTTGTCTGGAAGATGCGAAGGTACCCATCTCTAGCGTTGCAGAACCGATGGAAGATGCAATGTTTAAAGAACGCAGCGAACAAGTCAAAGCAGCCTTAGAAAAACTGCCAAAAGAACAGCAAGAGGCGATCGAACTCGCCTACTACCAAGGGCTGACTTGCGCGGCGATATCAGCTAAAACTGGTATCCCGACAGGTACAATCAAAACCAGAATTCGCTTGGGTATTTCCAAATTGCGTCAAGCTTTGAGCGAAGAATTTTAGATAGTCAAAAAACAAAATTTAAGTTGTTTAACATCAATCTAAAATTATGACCTCTCCAATCATCCATCTGGAGTGCGAGGACAGCAGACCAATTTCCAGTTTAAAATCAACCTAGGCTGAATTACAATTAATGGCGGAAAACAGATGGAAATGATGCCAGACGAGGAATATAAAATCCTTGCAGCCCTTCAAGCTCTCGATATCCTCGACGAGTCAGAACGCGGCGCATTTGCAGAGAAATTGAAAGATTCCGCAGAACTTACAAGTGAATTAGCTGCTTGGGAATCCACAATTGCTGCGATCGCCTACACAGCCCCCCCAGTTCCTGTCGCCCCCGACCTCAAAAACCGCCTGTTCCAGCGTATAGCCGAACTGCCGCCAATCCCGGCCGAATCAGCCAATATCAAGCCAATTGCTACTTCCCCAACAGAGAACAATACTCCATCTTTAATAGTGCGATCGCACGATGTCAAATGGAAATCTTATGGAGTTCCGGGAGTTTCGTTCGGCAAGCTTTACATGGACAAAAAAAAGCGCGAAATTACTTGCTTGATGCGCCTAGAACCTGGAGTAACATTTCCCCTGCACCGACACGCTGCCTCGGAGGAAGTGCTTGTATTAGAAGGAGACTTAATTGTAGAAGGGGAAATTTGCCATCAAGGCGACTACATTCGATCGGTTCCCGGTTCCACACATTCGCCCCTCACCCAAGGGGGATGTTTGCTGTTAATGAAAACTTCCCTAGACAACGAAATGTTCGTCTGATATTATTTTTGTTGAATTGCCGACAGCTTGGAGGGCGGGTTTATGTAGATTTTTAGTTAGAAGTATAGATGGTTGGTCAAACCCGCCCCTACAATTATTTCGGTTAATTTACCGGACAATATCTAACTCAAAAACACCACATTGCTCCGCATTCGGCGGTTAGAAATGCCAAATATATCACGTAATTCCCATGCTAAATTACTCGCGTTTAACTGCTGTTCTGTCCGCCGTTATTATTATACAATTTGTACCCAGCAACCAAAGCGCGATCGCCCAAGAACGCGAAGGATGTTTTCTTGTCAATTCAGTAGGAGAAGTAATTAACTTAAATTTGTTGTGTTCGCCCCAAGAATCCGACATTAAGCTGACAGGAAACGATGGGAAATTTCTCGAAGACTATCAACGCTTAGCAAAAAGCTACTCTCCCGAAGCAACGGACAATTTACTGCAAGCAATCCGAAGGGCCCCTGGTCAAAAAATTGCGGCCGCTAAAAGAATGTGTGCGGAAGCAAAATCGGGACTTTCTCTGCCGGAAGTTAAATTAAGAGCGATCGGGCAAGCTGTCAGTATCGAAAATCCAACTGCCAAAGAAAGTTTTCTCGCCGATGCCGATATTATTACCACCCTTGCCGCCAATCATTATTGCCCGGAATTAGCCAGTAAGTAATATCATGAAATCTGTCAGTCCTCTCGCTCACCGGCAGTCCGCCAGGGAATGAATTCCCTGTCTCATAGCTAAAGTCCTCTCAAAGAGGACTGAAGAACTCATTAGTCCTCGTAGCGAGGAATTTCGCTTTGAGCCAGGGGTTTCATTCCCTGGCGGACTGAGGGTTTAACGTTAAGTTGACACGCCTTGGGTAAGGCAGCATCTCAGTTTTGATTTTACAGGAGTGCAAGGGGGACGATCGCACTTCTAAAAAACGCTTTTTACAAAACTGAGATTCTCCCACGGTAATACGGCGTCTTTACTGGCAGTTACAATATTAATTGTCATTTTGTCGCGCAATGATTCATGAAATTACCGGACATGAGATGAAACATTTAAAATCAAGTTCCGCCGACTTGCGGGATTTATTCAAAGACAGCATTACAGTTAAATACCTCGCGGAACCGCTGAAAGCTGTCCCAGCTTGCGAAGACGCAGCCAAATTGCGATCGTGGATGGAGGCCCGCGATTTTGACGTGCTCGGTATCGAAGAAAACGGCACGGTTTGCGGCTATGTAGAACGATCGCACTTAATCGCAGGTAAGTGCAGCGACTACCAGCAAATTTTTCACCCCTCCCAATTAATTGCCGCCTCGACTCCTTTGATGGAATTGCTGCCGCTGCTGCGAGAAAAACCCAGATTATTTGTATTGGAAAGCAACAGGATCGACGGGATCGTTACCTGCGGCGATTTACAAAAAGCACCGGTGCGGATGCTGCTGTTTGGATTGGTGACGCTTCTCGAAATGAATTTATTGCGGATCGTGCGGATTTACTTTCCCCAAGATTCTTGGCAGAAATTCCTGAAGGGCGATCGTATTTTAGCCGCAAAACACCTTTGGGAATTGGGGCGATCGCGAAATGAAGCAATTGACTTAATCGATTACCTGCAATTCTGCGACAAGCGAGATTTAATCCTGACTTCTGCTGAAATAGTCGATCGGCTGGGGCTCAAATCGAAACGCTACGGGGAGCGTTTTTTAAAGTCAGCAGAAGCATTGAGAAACAAATTAGCTCACGCTCAAGATTTAATCAACGGTTCTTCTTGGCCGGAAGTAATTTTTTTAGCTCAGGAAATAGAAGCGCTTTTGCAGCGTTGCGAAGAAATTGAAATGGCCGCACCTAATGAAGTAGAAAGCATTTAATCCTCATCTTTTATAGAGAGACTTTGTTTGTAGTGTCGCCATAATCGCCTATTTTGATAGAGGAAGGTGCGCCGAAGCGCACCCTAGATTTAGTTTGTAATTTTTAGTTTCCTGTTGGTATACTTAGGAACCCAGCCTTGAGCACTGGTGTAATACTGCAAGGCTTTCAAGTACAGCGACGGAGTGAGATAAAACCAATGTTCGGTATTAGCCGGCACTTTAATGTATTCTTCAGCTTCCAGCATTAATTGTACCTGAGAGCCGTTAGAATACACAAACCCAAAAACGCATTCCCCAGCTAAAATGTGAAGAACTTCTGCATCGGTGTGGGTGTGAGTGCGATCGCTTTGAGTCATCAGCGCGTAAATCTGCTGCGAACCTGGATGCAGCACTTTTAAGTCGCACCACCGATATCCGCTGGCGCGCTTAAACTGTTCAAACTCGCTATTATATGCTGCGAGAATCTGCTGTTTTTCTGTTACATTGAGAATGTCTTGAACTAGCAGTTCTTGAAACGCCGGATTTTCGTTGGCGGGCAGGGAATCGATCTCAATATTTAAAACTGCCAGTTGACTCGCGATCGCCCGGATATCCGTATATGTTCTACCGTCTTCTAGTTGCAGAACAGCCATATTACCACCTAATGTGTTGAGCTTTGAGGGAAATTTAGTTTCCATTTTTAAGCTGCTGTTTTAAGCTTTCGTCAAAAACTAAACTCCTGCTTGTTTTCAATAATAGCCGATCGCTAAAATTCCATCTCCTGCCTCGCCAATTATCAAACCAATAGCACCCATCAAATAATTTGGTGGTTTTTTTAACTTTTATTTAATAAGATTTACTGGAGTTAATGTAAGGTGCACCATAAGCACCGCACAGCTTAACTAAAAACTCAAAACTTTCAAATCAGCATCCCCGCGATACAAGCAGTCATAAAACAAGCCAAAGAGCCAGCAATCATCGCCCTCACGCCCAACCTAGCCAAATCGCCTTGCCGCTGCGGAGCCATCGCGCCAATTCCCCCAATCTGAATCCCGATCGAACCAATGTTAGAAAACCCGCACAAAGCATAAGTCGAGATAATTTGCGATCGTTCAGAAATCGCCTGTTGTTTCACCAATTCCATCAAATCTAAATAAGCAATAAACTCATTCAAAATCGTTTTTTTTCCCAAAACAATCCCCACCTCTGCACAATCAGCCCAAGGCACCCCCATCAGCCAAGCAACCGGAGCCATCAAATAAGCAAAAATTAATTCTAGCGACAACTGAGGCAAACTAATTAGCCCTCCAAACCACCCCAAAAGCGCATTAAAAAAAGCCAACAAACCCAAAAAAGCAATCAGCATAGCGGCCACATTCGCCGCCAACTTCAACCCGTCGCTAGCACCCGAAGCCGCCGCATCCACCGCATTAGCATAAACCTGTTCTACCTTCACCTCCACCTCCCCAGCCGTCAGCGACTTTTCAGTTTCCGGGTACAGCAATTTAGAAATAGCCAAAGCTGCTGGTGCAGACATCACCGACGCCGAAATTAAATGTTGAGCCGGTACTCCAAAAGAAATATAAGCTGCCATGACTCCGCCGGCAATTGTGGCAAATCCTCCCGTCATGACAGCATGAAGTTCCGAGAGCGTCATCGCCCCCAAATAAGGTTTAATTAACAAAGGAGCTTCGGTTTGCCCGATAAAGATATTCCCAGCACAAGAAAGCGTTTCTGCGCCGGAAGTTTTCATGGTTTTAATCATCAACCATGCCACTGCTTGCACAACTCGCTGTAAAATGCCGTAGTGATAAAGTATGGTGATAAACGAAGAGAAAAAAATGATAGTCGGCAGCACTTTAAAAGCGATAAAGTGTTCGGCAAAATTATCTCCAAATATAAACTTTGCCCCGGCATCAGAAAAATTGAGAAACTGCGTCACCATATCTCCAAAAAATTGAAAGACAGCCAAACCCGGAGCAGTTTTGAGAATCAAAATAGCAAAAATTAGCTGTAAAGCAATTCCCCACAATACGGGCGGCCATTTGACAGCGCGCCGATCGACTGAAAAGACGTAGGACAAACCGACAAAAACAGCTAACCCGAATACAGAAATAAGTCGTTCCATTTAGCAATTTTTAGAGAAGGTGCAGCAAGCATTTGTCGTTACCAGGCTCTGGTAATCCAGATTAACAGCCCGATCGTACTTTATCTCGTTTCCAGAGGTCGCCATGAGTTCGCGGCGCGGGCAGCACAGCCCCGGAGGGCGTATAATACACGATGCAGCCCGATCGCATACAATATCAGCCAGTTTCGCTTACAATAAAAGGCTAAACCTCAAAATCACGGCGCAGCCTAATTGCTGCTACTTTTATGTCTCTACCTATAGTTGCTATTATTGGACGCCCCAATGTAGGCAAATCGACGCTCGTCAACCGTTTAGCCAACACCCAAGACGCGATCGTCCACGACGAACCAGGAATCACGCGCGATCGCACTTACAGACCAGCATACTGGGGCGATCGGGAATATCAAGTCGTAGACACCGGCGGGCTAGTATTCGACGACGAAACAGAATTTTTGCCTTTAATTCGCGAACAAGCAATGGCGGCCCTCGCAGAAGCCAGCGCAGCAATTTTCGTAGTAGACGGCAAAACCGGACTCACCGGCGGCGACGAATCGATCGCATCTTGGCTGAGACTGCAAAAAGTCCCCGTCATTCTCGCCGTCAACAAATGCGAATCCGAAAATACAGGGCTTACCCAAGCAGCCGACTTTTGGCAATTGGGACTCGGAGAACCTTACCCAGTTTCCGGCATTCACGGTAACGGCACCGGCGAATTGCTTGACAAATTAATTACTTACCTTCCCACAGAAGTATTACCCGAAGTTGAGGAAATTAAAGTAGCAATTATCGGTCGTCCCAACGTCGGCAAATCGAGTTTGTTAAACGCATTTCTCGGAGAAAATCGCGCCATAGTCAGCCCAATTTCCGGCACAACCCGCGACGCGATCGACACCTTAGTAGAACGCAACGGTAAAACCTACCGCCTGATCGACACAGCCGGAATTCGCAAAAAGAAAAACGTCGAATACGGCGCAGAATTTTTCGGCATCAACCGCGCTTTCAAAGCCATCCGTCGCGCCAACGTCATACTATTAGTAATTGACGCAATCGACGGCGTTACCGATCAAGACCAAAAATTAGCCGATCGCATCAGCCAAGAAGGTCGCGCCTGCATCATAGTCGTCAACAAATGGGATGCCATAGAAAAAGAGTCCGACACAATATACGAGTACGAAAGAGAAGTCAGAACCCGACTTTATTTCCTCGACTGGGCAGAAATGATTTTTGTTAGCGCCATGAGTGGACAGCGAGTTGAAAAAATCATTGAATTAGTAGACAAAGCCTCCGACGAACACAAACGTCGCGTCCCTACCGCAGTCATTAACGAAGTCATAGAAGAAGCCACAACCTGGCACTCAGCCCCAGTTACCCGCCAAGGAAAACAAGGCAAAATCTATTACGGTACTCAAGTGCGATCGCAGCCACCGACAATCGCCCTATTTGTCAACGATCCCAAACGCTTCACAGAAAATTACCGCCGCTACATGGAAAGCCAATTCCGCAAACATCTAGGCTTTACCGGTACACCAATGCGGCTACTTTGGAGAGGCAAAAAAGTTCGTGCCACCGAAATGAGCACAACAAACAGAGCACTGCGCGTGAAGTGATTTTAGATTTTAGATTTTGGATTTTAGATTAAAGAGAAAACGCAGTTTAATGGTATAATTAAGTTGCGATTTTTTTCTTTTGTCTTCCTTCGCCTCTTGGCAATTCAATTACTTGGTATTTGAAACAATTCCAAATCAAACAATCTAAAATCTCAAATCGCAAGGTGGACGAACAAGAGTTTAAAAGAAGAACAAAGCAGCTAGCATTGAGAGTTATTAAGCTAGTAGATGCGCTGCCCAAAGGCTCCGCTTCTCAGGTAATTGGCAAGCAGTTAATTCGTTCAGCAACTTCTGTAGGAGCCAATTATCGAGCGGCTTGTCGTGCGAAGTCAACAGCAGACTTAATTTCTAAACTCAGGATAGTGGAAGAAGAAGCGGATGAAAGTCTTTACTGGATGGAGTTAATAGTTGAAGCTGAATTGGTAGATGCCACTAAATTGAAAAGTATCATGTCAGAAACAAATGAGATTTTAGCGATGACTGTTGCGTCCATCAAAACTTTAATTGCTAAAAACCCAACAGCAAATCGCAAATAAAAAAATGTCAAAATTCAACAAAAATTTCCTATCAAAAATCAAAACATCAAATAATCCCCAATCAAAAAATCAATTGCTCAATCAAATAATCCCATTCAAAAATCAATCAATCAATCAATCAATCAATCCCTCAATCCCTCAATCAATCAATCAATCAATCAATCAATCAATCAATCAATCAATCCCTCAATCAATCCCTCAATCCCTCAATCAATCAATCAATCAATCAATCAATCCCTCAATCCCTCAATCCCTCAATCAATCAATCCCTCAATCTAAAATCTAAAATCTAAAATCTAAAATCGACAAGATGGACTTACTTCGATCGCTCCCCATAGGACTTTACCTAGAACAACCCGTAACCTGGCTTCACCGGCTAGACTCCCGCGTCAAATTAGCTTGGTTGATGACATTTCTGATTGCACCAATACTCGCCAATCCCATCTGGCGGTTGATGCTAGTAGGAATGTTAATCGTACTGACACTAACTGCAGCAATTCCCTTGCGCGTGTGGAAACAGCAAATGGGACTGCTGCTGCTATTTTGCCTATTAGTATTTTGCCTCAGCGCGATCGCCCCCGACGGACTCCCCGCAGAACACCAGCCCCGCATCCCCGCCGACGAATTAACCTTTTCCCAACAGCCGGCAACCCTTCCACCCCCTCAAAAGCCCAAACCCTGGTACCAATCTTTTAACTTAGGCTCAAACTCCCCAATCCCCAATCCCAAAGCCCAAAGCCCAAATCAACTCCCCCAACCCACAAACTACCGTTACGTTTTATTAAAACAAGGCCCGATTAAAATCACTCGCAAATCCCTAGATTTAGCTATCAACGTCAGCACCCTATTTTTCACAGTAATTTACAGCACCAACCTCTACCTTCTCACCACAGCCAGCGAAGAAATTACCGCCGCCCTTGAAAACTTAATGCAGCCCCTGCGCCGCTTGAACTGGCCTATTACCGAAATAGCCTTAACATTAACTTTATCTTTGCGATTTATTCCCCTAGTATTGGAAGAAATACAAAATTTAGTGCGATCGGTCAGAACCAGAGCGATAAACTGGAAAAAACTCGGATTTCGCAGCGCAGCTCAAGTGTGGTTGATGATAGCCGAGCGGCTGTTAGAAAACTTGCTTTTGCGAGCTGAACAAATTGCCAGCGCCATGAAAGTTCGCGGCTTCACCAGTCCCGATCGACACCGTGTAGAATGGCACCAGTTGCAATTGAAAATCCGAGACTGGATCGCCCTCGGCTGCTTGCTCATCCTCTGGAGCGCCCGTTTTGTTTGGGGGTGGGACAGTTGAGATTTTAGATTTTAGATTTTAGATTTTAGATTGATTGATTGATTGATTGATTGATTGATTGATTGATTGATTGATTGATTGATTGATTAGATTTGAGATTGAAGAATTGGGAATGACTGATGAAGCTCGTCGTTTGGAGTACAGGCCAACATTTGAGTAAGTTTTGTCTGGTGCGCGACAGTCCTGCTAAAGTAATGGAGGCAAATATTTAGAGAACCAAGACCTTGAACATCTATCTTGGGACAGATGTTGCGATTTTAGATTTTAGATTTTAGATT
>NZ_JAUBOQ010000039.1:0-32079 GCF_036700325.1 Microcoleus sp. Z1_B2 | reverse complement strand
CAAATATTTAGAGAACCAAGACCTTGAACATCTATCTTGGGACAGATGTTGCGATTTTAGATTTTAGATTTTAGATTTTAGATTGAAGAATTTTGAAGAATTGGGAATGACTGATTCTAGCGGGGTTTCGAGCACTGGTCTAGATTTGAGTAAGTTTTGTCTGGTGCGCGACAGTCCTGCTAAAGTAATGGAGACAAATATTTAGAGAACCAAGACCTTGAACATCTATCTTGGGACAGATGTTGCGATTTTAGATTTTAGATTTTAGATTTTAGATTGATTAGATTTGAGATTGAAGAATTGGGAAGGAAAGATTCGAGCGGGCTTTGAAGCACGGGCATACATTTGAGTCAATACGCTTGGGTTAGTGCTAAAAAAACCGATCGTGCGTAGGTTGGGCCCGTGGAACGAACCCTCCGTTTCACTCCGCCCAACATTTTCGCTACAATTTTCCTTAACCCAAGCGTATTGACATTTGAGTAAGTTTTGTCTGGTGCGCGACAGTCCTGCTAAAGTAATGGAGACAAATATTTAGAGAACCAAGACCTTGAACATCTATCTTGGGACAGATGTTGCGATTTTAGATTTTAGATTTTAGATTTTAGATTGAAGAATTTTGAAGAATTGGGAATGACTGATTCTAGCGGGGTTTCGAGCACTGGTCTACATTTGAGTAAGTTTTGTCTGGTGCGCGACAGTCCTGCTAAAGTAATGGAGACAAATATTTAGAGAACCAAGACCTTGAACATCTATCTTGGGACAGATATCGTATATGTTCCCCGCATTCAAGCTGCATTAGACCGGTTTGGCGATCGCTTCCTCGAAAAAGTTTACACGCCCGCCGAACAAAGGGATTGCGGACAACAAAATTCTCAACACAGCAGCATTAAAGGTAAAATGAATCGAGTTTCCTGCAACCAGCTAGCGGGGCGCTGGGCAGCAAAAGAAGCCGTTGTCAAAGCTCTAGGCACGGGATGGCGGGGAATACGGTATGCAGATGTGGAAATTCGGCGCTCCGAAAACGGTGCTCCCAATGTGCAACTGCACGGAACCGCAGCAGCACAAGCCTCTGTTTGGGGAAATTGCCAGTGGCAATTAAGCCTCAGCCACGACGGAGACTATTGCACGGCTACGGCGATCGCCCTTTGTACCCCGCCGTCAAACAACGCTGTCGAGCGATCGAGCGAAACTAAAATCTAAAATCTAAATCTTTAATCTAAAATTGATAGATTGTGAGTGTGAATGACTACCGAAACTTACCTGAATCATCCAAACTTTGGCCTCCTCTTCAGGGTATCCCAGGTTGAAGACAGCCAAGAATTATTTACCACCCTATACGCCCAACGCCTGTTTTTTTTGGTGACAAACGGCCCTGGCGGGCTGAGATTTGAACCAATCAGCCGCTCCGACGCTCGCCTCATGGTCGAAATTCGCCTGCGAACCCTGCGTCGCAGCGGTCAATATCACGAGTACGACCAATTGCAAACCATTCACCAGCGTACATTTCAATAACGAAAATCAGTAATTTGGTAATTGGTAACAGTCTTAATTTTCCTTCCCTCCACTCAAGAGCGTTGAGCACCCATGACCATAGCCTCTCGAATTAACAGCATTCGCCAACACTTGCCGGAATCAGTGCGGTTAATTGCCGTTACCAAACAGGTATCGACTGATGCTATCCGCGAAGCATACGACGGCGGTATCCGGGATTTTGGCGAGAGTAAGGTTCAAGAGACTGCCGAAAAACAAAGCCAACTGCAAGATTTGCCGGATATCAACTGGCACTTGATCGGGCACTTGCAAGCCAACAAAGCCGCCAAGGCCCTAGAGCATTTCCAGTGGATTCACTCTCTCGACAATTTAAAACTCGCTCAGCGACTTTCGCGCTTGGCGGGGGAAATGTCCTGCTCTCCCCAAGTCTGCCTGCAGGTCAAAATGTTGCCCGACCCGGACAAATACGGCTGGAGCGTTCCAGAACTGCTGGCTGACCTTCCAGAACTCAACAAATGTCAGCATATCAAAATTCAAGGTTTGATGACAATTCCTCCGCTGGGATTAGATGACTCCCAAATCCTAGAATTATTTAACAGCACCCGCGAACTTGCTGACAAAATCCAGCAGCAAAATTTGCCCTACATTCAAATGCAGCAGCTCTCGATGGGGATGTCGGGAGATTATCATTTGGCAATTCAAGCAGGTGCTACTATGGTACGGCTAGGACAAACCTTATTTGGCTCTAGGAGGGGATAAATAATTGAAATCTTCTGATAAAGACAATTTGGGTTAAATATAGAATAGTCAGCCACCCGCGACTAACGCGCAACGCGAGTATAGTCGGGGCAGCAAAGTCGTAAAGGAGCGTGAATCATGAATATTTTTTCTAAACTGCGAGATTTTGTAGGGATCAACAATGAGCCTGAGTACGATGACGTGTACGACGAAACTGAAGGGGAGCGCTATCAGAACTTCTACCAAGCGCCTGAACCCAACCCCGCGGCAGTCGCAGCGGAAGAAGAACGTCGTCAAAATCGTAGAATGCGAGAGCGGTCAGTAGTAGGATCGACAGGTATGGATGTAGTTGCACCAACCGGGGGAGTAGGGTCAGTAATGAATAACGTGATTGGAATGCCTGGAGCTATGAACGGGATTTCGGAAGTAGTAGTAATGGAGCCGCGCACTTTTGAAGAGATGCCGGCAGCAATTCGAGCCCTTAAGGAACGCAAGTCTGTGGTTTTGAACCTGACGGTGATGGACCCAGACCAAGCGCAAAGAGCTGTGGACTTTGTGGCGGGCGGTACTTATGCCCTTGACGGTCATCAAGAGCGAATTGGCGAAAGTATTTTCTTGTTTACGCCTAGCTGCGTGCAGGTGAGAACTCAGTCTGGTGTGGTTCACGAAGTGCCTCCTGCTCAAGGACGCCCTCGCGCTGCTGCTCCTGCACCGACAGTCTGGCCGGCAGAACAAGCTACCATCGCTCAGTAGTTATTAGTCAGTAGTTATTAGTCATTAGTCATCTGTCTTTAGTCTTTAGTTATTAGCCAGTAAGCTTTTAACTAGCGAGATCCTGAATTTTGTATCCTTAGTTCTGGGCGCTTAACTCTTAGCTAAGGCGGAGAACTGATAATTAATGGCAACTAATAATTAATGACTAATGACTAGCATAAAATAGTAAGGTGCGTCGCTTTCTAATTTTCGATCGAACTTGTAAATTGTTGCGGGCGACGCACCCTACAAGGTAGCACTGTAGACTAATGACTAATGACTAATGACTAATGACTAATGACTAACATAAAATTTGGTACGATCGGCGGCGGGGTAATGGGAGAAGCTCTCTTATCCCGCTTAATTGCACAAAAAGTTTATTTACCTTCAGAAATATTGGTGAGCGAGCCTGGGGTAAAACGCCGCGAGTTTTTGGCTAACAAATACGGGATTGGAACAACAGCCAGCAATCTAGAAGTTGCTGCGGCTACAGAAGTGCTGTTTTTGGCGATTAAACCGCAAGTTTTTGATACGGTAGCTTTGGAGTTGGCGGTGGCGGCCGATCGCAAACAGGGAAATAATGGAGAAACGGCTAATTCCCAGCCAGAAGCGCTAGTAGTGTCGATTTTGGCCGGAGTGCCACTGAGCAAGCTGGAACCAGCCTTTCCGGGGCGGGGAGTGCTGCGGGTGATGCCGAATACTCCAGCCACGGTAGGAGCGGGAATGAGCGCGATCGCTCCGGGAAAACTCGTGCAACCGGCTGATTTAGAATTGGTAAAGCGCATCTTTCAGGCCGTGGGAGAAGTGGTAGAAGTACCTGAGAGTATGCTCGATGCGGTGACTGGACTTTCGGGTTCCGGGCCTGGTTATGTAGCAATTTTGATAGAGGCCTTGACAGATGGCGGAGTTTGTGCGGGTCTGCCACGGGCGATCGCCTCTCAATTAGCTTTACAAACAGTATTCGGTACAGCGAAGCTAATGCAAGAAACGGGAATGCACCCGGCACAATTGAAAGATCAAGTTACGAGTCCCGGCGGCACAACTATTGCCGGAATTGCTAAACTAGAGAGTAACGGCTTTCGTTCTGCCCTAATCGAAGCAGTGAAAGCAGCTTGTTTGCGTTCTCAAGAATTGGGTAAATAGGTGTTAGTGCCATGCTGACTTTAAAATTAGATTTAAGTCCGTGGATCAAGTTGACAGACGATCAGTTTTACGAACTGTGCCAACATCACCCCGATTATAAATTTGAACGGAATGCAAAAGGAGAACTGCTGATGGTTCCACCAACGGGAGGAGAAACGGGCAACCGTAATATGGATTTATCCTATCAATTGCAAGCTTGGAGTCGCCAAAATCCGAATCTAGGAATTGCTTTTGACTCTTCCACCTGTTTTAGACTCCCAAACGGTGCAACTCGTTCTCCCGATGCTTCTTGGATAAAACGCGAAAGATGGGAAGCTTTAACTCCCGAACAAAAAAGAAAATTTCCGCCACTGTGTCCTGATTTTGTAGTGGAATTGTGCTCGCCCACTGATTCTATCCGAGAAACGCGAGAGAAAATGCAGGAATATCGGGAAAATGGCGTTTGTTTGGGGTGGTTGATTGACCCGCAAACGCGGAGTGTGGAGATTTATAGGATCGATCGAGAAATAGAAATATTGCAGTCCCCTGTTACGCTGTCAGGGGAAGATATTTTGCCCGGATTTGTGTTGGAACTAGGGCCCGTTATGGGAAATAATTGAAAAGGTGTCAGGCTGTTTCAGATCAATCGCTAGCTGCTGTTTCCAATTTCTGCCCAATCCTTGGTTCCGTACCATTCAAAAGCCGCTGAATATTGCTGCGGTGCCGCACAATTACAAACACACCGCCCGCAATGCCAAACAATACATAAGCCAGGGGCTGATGTAAAGCAAACATCAATCCAGCCACGCTAATTGCCCCGATAATCGAACTTAAAGAAACAATTCGCGACACCGCAAACACGATTCCAAAAATTCCGAAAGTTCCCAAACCAACGGGCCAGTACAAACCAAGCAAAACTCCCAAACTCGTAGCCACAGATTTACCCCCCGTAAACCCCAGCCAGATTGATTTGCTGTGGCCCAAAACAGCCGAGAAACCCGCCAAAGTTGCCATCCAAGGGAGGACAGTTGCAATATTTTCTAAACCGGCGGCGGTTGCTAGCTGGCTGGTAAAAGTGAGAGAGTAAATATAGCGAATTAGGACGATCGCACTTACCCCCTTCAACACATCCACCAACAACACCCCCAACCCCGGCCCTTTGCCCAAAGTCCTCAGTACGTTAGTTGCACCAGTCGAACCCGAACCAACCTCTCGAATATCAATTCCCAGCATCCATTTCCCCAAGGCGTACCCAGTCGGAATCGAACCAAGCAGATAAGCTGCTATTAACAGTGCGCCATTTAAAATTATCCAGCTAGCCATTTTTTTATTTGAGATTTCGTGTACAGCAGAAGGAAGAAGGCAGAAGGCAGAAGGCAGAAGGCAGAAGGCAGAAGGCAGAAGGCAGAAGAAGGAAGAAGGAAGAAGAAGGAAGAAGGAAGAAGGAAGAAGGAAGAAGGAAGAAGAAGGAACAACCAATTCCGGTCAATTTCCCTCTGAGTTTCTTCAGTCCACGCAGGCGGACGAAAGTTTGTATAGCAGCGAATTATATTCGCCCGGACTTACTCAAAAATCCTTAGCAGTCGTCAAAGTTTGCGGATCGGCAGCAAAGGCCAACCATAACGGAAATTGCAGGATTGACAAACTAATTAAATCCTCAGTTTCATCAATGACAATTAGGGGCAATTTGCCATCTTTCACCAGTCGATCGGCTTTTTGAGCCAAAGCTTCCGCAGACTCAAACATAATAATCCCCCTTTCCGGGCCAAAATCGCTGCGAGTAATGCCCAAACAGTCCTGCAAACCCCGGCGCCACTCTCCCAAACGTTCGGGACTGTTGGCGAGCACCAAAGTCCGCACCCGTCCGCCGTAGACGCTTCTGAGTACAGAAATAATTGTCGAAGTAATCAAGATATTTTGCAAGCGCGAACCCATAGTCCGCAAAGCGCCCCTTCCTCCTTGGGTGAAAAACCAGTTAGAAACTCGTTCCGCGTGGATGGGTTCAAAAGTGCGGCGGAGTTGCCAAGGCGGGCCGTAGTAGTCGGGGACAGTGCGATATTGATCGAGGGTGCGGCGAATTTGTTTGGCTTGTTCTTGAAATCCCTGTTCGGCAAATTTGGGATTTACCGGTGCTGAGGATTGAGACTCCTCAGCAGCAGTTCGCTGTGGTGTCTCTTGCGTCGGCGGTGTCAAATCTAAGAGTTCGGCGGTAGCGGCCAAATCCTGCAAACTGCCTACTAAATAGTCTTTGAAACCCTGGACTCGAATTGCTAAATCTTGGGAAACGCCGGCAAAAGTGGTTCGCATTTCCTTCTGAATTCGATCGCGCCGGCGTTCTAGTTTTTCTACTTCGATTTGTAGCGCTTGTTTGCGCTGATCTAGTTGAATCAAGCCGTCTTGTACCAAACGCCCGATCGATGTTTGAGCCGCGCCCAACGCTTCTATAGCATTGGCTTTGTCGGCTTCCAAGGCGGCAATTTTTTCAGTCAAAGCTTGTTCTTGCTGCTGCAATTCTTTGATTCTCTCTGTCAACTGTTCGGTAACATTTTCTGGGATGGGCGTTACCATTTCTGCGGTTGCTGTTGGCTGGGAGTCTGTGGGAATCTCGATTTGAGCGATCGGACTTTCTGATTCGGCCTCGTCGGTGTTGGGCGCAATTTGGGCGATTGCGCCTGCTTCGTCCACGAATTGGGCAATTTCGGCATCTTCCTCGTCCAGCGGCGGGTCTGTTTCTGCCGGGAGTTGGGCGGGCAGTTCATTTTCGTCGATCCACAAATCTTGTGTTTGAGATAGAACTTGGTACTCCGTCTCATTCACGGGTAAATCGACTTCGCCGTCACCGCTTGGGGTGGCTGGTTGTGGTTGCGGTTCTTGGGTTGGAGATTCGTCTGAATTCATGGGAAATTTTGTTCGGCGTGGGCACGGAAAAGTTAAAAATTAAAAATTAACAACTTTTTTAGTCTTGACGGGGACAGCGCTGTTCTAAGCAGGTCTGTAGCATTTTACGATCGAACAGAACCGGCAGAAAGTGAATGCTGTTAATTTCTTTGAAATAGAACAAAATCGGCACAGCGGGCCAAAATATCCGCCAATTTTGCCATTCTCGGTAAGGAAAGCGGCGGATTAAGTTGGACGATCGATAAATGTCCAAATCTGTTGGGGTAAATTGTAGCCGGATGGTGGCGGCTTGGTACATCAAAAACAAGCCGAACACAGAAAGTGGCAAACTCACCCACTTCTGCACGAACAGTAGCGGTACGGCCGCCAGTACCAGGACTAGGGGAATCGCATAACTCGGGGCGAGTTCGATCGTACTTGTCGGCGCAGTCGAAGAGGCTGTTGTAGTCACGGGTTTAAATCAAGGGTAGTAAACTAATGTTGCCAATTATTCATATTTTATCCGTTTCTTAGCTTACAGGCCTTTGAGTACGCTAGAGCCCGTGCCCTGAAACATCAGCCATGTCATCAAAAAGTTAAAGATAAAAATAGCCAGTAAAGCCGTCACCACCGCTGTGGTAGTCGATTGGCCGACGCCTTTTGCCCCGCCGGTGGTGGTCAAGCCCCAGCTAGTGCCGATTACAGCAATCAAACCACCGAATACAAAAGCCTTAATTGCCGCGCTGCAAATATCCCACAAACTCAGGAAATTGCGGACTGATTCTAAAAACACGTTTTGAGAGATGCCGTACATCGTCGTAGCAATCAGCAGTCCGCCGAGGATGCCCGTGACGAGACACATGATGGTTAAAATTGGCAGCATCAAGCAGCAAGCAATGACGCGGGGAATTACTAAATAGTCGATCGGGTCTGTTTTGAGCATCAGCAGGGCATCTATCTGTTCTGTTACCTGCATCGTGCCGATTTCCGCCGCAAAAGCCGAACCTACCCGTCCCGTCACGATTACCGCTGTTAAGACGGGGCCGAGCTCGCGAGTCAAAGACAAAGCCAAAACGCCACCTACGACATTGCCGGCCCCGAGGTTAATAAACTCCCTCGCTACCTGAATAGTAAATACCATGCCGACAAAACCCGCAGTCAGCAAAGCAATCAGCAGAGATTCCGGGCCGACTGCTGCCATTTGGTCGATGGTGTTGCGACGGTGAATTTTGCCCTTCAGCAAGTGCAGCATAACTTGGCCGCCCAATAAAGCTGCTGCCAGCAACCGCCGACTCCACAAACTGAGGCTGGAAGATGTAGTGGTGCTCAAGGGGATTTCGAGTGTAGAACAACTGCCAAAAATGAAATCTATCTACAAATCTTAAACAAGTTTTTTCTATAACATTTAAGATTTCTGACAGAACTGGCCACGGAGGGCGATCGCTGCCTATCGTAGAAAAGGACAAGTTTTGTTTGCTTGCACCTTTCGGCAGTTTAGCTGAATTTACTGACTCTTATGAGCATTTTTCCCAATTTTCTTCGCTCTGTACTGTTGACGGGCCTGTTGAGCTTTGTCGCCCCCTTATTGTTAATCGGCGGGGGATTGACTAGCTTTTCGCTGATTGGCTTCGTGCCTGCTCTCCAAGGAGTTGGTCGTTCTGGAGAAGAGCTGATTTTGCAGTTCTTAGCTACTTTCGGCAGCGGCTGTCCCCTCCAGGGTTTTTTCGTCATCGGTCTAACTTTTGGTTTGGTGGGTGCTTTGTTTGATACCTACGCTTCTTATCAGCATTCGCGGTGGAGTTAATCGAACCTTCGATTTTAGATTTTAGATGGGAATTCCTCGATCGAATCTAAAATCTAAAATTGCTGGGTTCGGGTTGGATCGGATACCCGCCCCTTTTGATGATTTTACAATACCGATCGCGAATGTTCGGAAATGCGATCGGCCTTTTTGCGGAAAACCGAATCCCCCAGTTTCGGGAGCTGGAATATATTAAATACAGGTTGAGTCAAGTGTTTCTCAACCATAAAAACTTCAGATAGTCGAGGTATTAGTTATGGCACTTATTCGTTGGGAACCTTTGCGGGAAATGGACTCCTTGCAACGAGAAATGAATCGGTTGTTTGATAGCTTGACACCGGCAACCGATCGCGCATCTAACGGTGTTGCTTTTGTACCCCCCGCCGAACTCGATGAAACTCCCGAAGCCATCCACCTTAAATTAGAAGTTCCGGGCATGGAAGCTAAGGATTTGGACGTACAAGTAACCGCAGAAGCTGTTGCTATTAGCGGCGAACGCCGTCTGGAAACTAAGAGTGAAGATAAAGGCATGACTCGCTCTGAGTTCCGTTACGGTTCGTTCCGCCGGGTGATTCCCCTACCCGCACGGGTTCAAAATGACAGCGTAGAAGCTGAGTACAAAAATGGAGTTTTGCACCTGAATTTGCCCAAAGCGGAAGCGGAAAAGAACCGCGTGGTTAAAGTTCAAATCGGCTAATAAATAATTTTTGGCTAATTGCTGAGAGGGCGTGCGGTATGCGCCCTCTTTGTTTTGGTAATTGGTAATTGGTAATTGTGAGTTTGAGGAATAATTCTGCCATCTTCCTTCTTCCATTTATCCGTTACATCCCGTACATTGCTCGTTGCCGAACTTTCTTTTTCCCAGTTTATAACTGTGCTAAACTCCAATAAGCAATGGTTGGTGAGGAGACTTGCGTGCCGAGTCAGGGAGTTGGAGGTAATGGAATTGCATCTGAATTTGGAGACTTAACCGGGATGACTCGCCAAGAAGTCGATGACTTTTTGCGCGGGCTGGGTGCAGAAATCAGAACTACTGAAGGGGGTTATCTTGAATACGAATTTGCCGATCGTTCGCGAGTCAATATCCGTCCTGATGGTGAAGTTGTACGCACCCCACCTCCCAGATACGGTTCAGATGGCCGAAAAATAAACAAAGGTTTGCGTCTTGACAAAGATGGCAGCTTGGTCAAAACACGCGATGAATTTGGCAATAAGATTCCTGGGACGCACAATACTGGAGAAAAAGTGAGTAATTAATATGCCCGATGACTACAACTTGCTTAATTTAGGTGGACTTACATCCCTGATCGCAAATGTCAATGTGTCTTTGTGGGGGAATGAAATTTTATTTGAATGTATTTACGATCCGACAGGCGATCGATTGCCTTATAGCATAGTATTTCATGACTGCCGAGACATCAGTTGGGAGGTGTTCCATCCTGAAGATGTCACAGATACTGAAGCTGATTTGATTGGCATTCATTTGGGTGAAAACGCGCACCGGAAAGCAGCTTTGATTCATACAGATATTTTTGAAATTTCTCTTCTGTACGGCAGTTTTAGCATTCACAAAGGAGATAATTTTAACTCACCAAGAGCAGATTTAGAAACAGAGGTTTTGGCATAGGGTACGCCAGCAGTATTGTACAAATAACCAATAATATGGTTTCCGGTTGCATTGGAATGATTTAACCGCAGAGAACGCAGAGAACACAGAGGGAGATAAGAGAGATGAATTATTCCGATCCTATAGCCATCCTTGCAGGAGTCGTCAACTTTTTACCCCACCCCAACCCTCCCCTTATCAAGGGGAGGGAGTAAGAAATTCACAAATGATTTAGGCTTGCTATAACAGATTTGATATAACCAGTAACCAAATCAGTTTACGATACTTAATAGAACTTTTTCCCAGATGAGGTAAAACACAATGCCTGATATTGTTGATATTGCCGTAGGTGCGGGTTCGTTTCAAACCCTGGTAACGGCGGTGCAAGTAGCTAATTTAGTAGACGCGCTCAAAAGTCCGGGCCCTTTTACTGTCTTTGCACCCACTGACGATGCTTTTGCGAAATTGCCGCCGGGAACTATCACAACCCTAGTGCAGAACGTTCCCCAACTAACCAGGATTTTGATGTTTCACGTGGTATCGGGGAAGTTTATGAAGGCTGATTTGGCAAAAGTCGGTTTTGTTACTTCCTTGGAAGGTTCGCCGATTAAAATTGATTGTTCGGACGGTTTTGAGGTGAAAAATGCTACAGTTGTTGCTGCGGATATCGAAGCAGACAACGGCGTCATCCACGTCATCGATAACGTGATTTTAATGGGATAATTTCGCTGTTAAATCTCGCTGCGGGAGCGAACCTGGTGCTTTGCGGTGCCGATTTGCTCCCATCGCACGCTTTTTATTTATCGGTTGAAGGTAATTTCAATATCAAAAAGTTGTCTTTTCGGCGGATGTATTTTAAGATGATTGTTTGAAAAATTTAAAAAATCAATAATTATAATATAAGCAAACCAGCGTGGTGAGCACTATGCAAATCCTAGCCGCCAGCCTCAAAGCACAAGTCCGCCAGCGTACCTTGGAACTGCAAGTTCTCAACGAACTTACTGCAAAAGTTCAAACCAGTCTCAGTGCTGATGAAATTTGGTCTGCGTGTCTGGCATATCTCGATCGCCTCATTCCTGGCGCGGCGATCGCCCTTTTGACGCCACCGGACGATCGACTATACCTGGAACACTCACAGCCCTTAACTGCTAGCGCCAAAGCCGAAATTGAAGAGCGCTTGCAGGTTGCTCGCGCTGAATGGCTCGCCGGCAATCGGGACTGGGCGCACAACATCGCTCCGCCACCAATTGCTCAGTTTCAGTCGGTATTGATGGCACCAGCCAACCTGGATGAAAGTGAAGAATGGTTGGGAGTATTTTTCATTGGTGCAGAGCAGGCAAATGCTTTTAATTTGGAACACCTTTGTTTGCTCCACACAGTCGCTCAAATTTGTGCAAAAAAACAGTTAAATACATTAGCAGCTAAAACGACCAGTGTCAAGGATAAACTAAAAACTAATTTTGCTCTGGATTCGGAAAGTCAAGAACTATTGTTGCGGGCTGTAATGGACGATGCGCCGGACAGAGTTTTTGCGAAAGATAAAAATTTTAGATACATTTTTGTCAATCAAAGTTTTGCGGAATATGTGGGGAAAAATGTTGAGGAAATAATCGGCAAAGATGATATTGAATTAGGGTTTTGTGCCGAATTAGTCTTTGGCGATCGCAACAACTCAATTAGGGGCATCCGCGAGGAAGATCGAGCTGTGCTGGCTGGGGAGAGGGTTCACAATCCCTACCAGGCGATCGTCTTTGAAGGTGGCAAACAGCACATCTTTGACACGCAAAAAGTGCCACTGTGCGATGCAGAGGGTAATATATTTGGGGTTTTGGGTTTTTCTAGAGAGATTGGTCAATTGCAGGCCACAGATGAAGCCAGGAATCAAAGCCAAGCCAAACTGCAAAAAATTACTGCTAGCGTACCCGGTACGGTATATCAAATTGACTTACATCCAGACGGCTCGATGGCTTTCTCGTTTGTGAGCGCGGGCTGCCGAGAATTGTATGAAATAGAACCAGAGGCTGCTCAGCAGGATTTTAATGTAATTGTTGACATGATTCATTCCGAAGATCGAAATGATTTTCTCAACTCGGTGACGCTTTCTGCTGAAAATTTGCAGCCCTGGCGGTGGGAAGGAAGAATTGTCACTCCGTCGGGAAAACTTAAATGGGTGCAAGGAGCTTCCCAGCCAGAATTTCAAGCATCGGGGGAGATAGTTTACTACGGCTTGTTCACGGATATTAGCGCCCGGAAACAAGCTGAACGGAAGCTGCAACTTTATCAACAAATCTTTTTGAAATCCAACGATGCGATCGCGATCTTAGACCCCCAAGGCTATTACTTAGAAACAAATCAAGCTCACACTGCTTTGCTGGGCTACAGTTCGTCTAAATTGTGGGGAAAAACGCCTGCAACTCACATGGGAGAACAGGCATTTACGTCTGTGCTGCAAAGCTTGGCAGAAACTGGGAGTTACCGAGGCGAAATGACCTGTATTAAGGCTGTGGAAGAAGGAACAGTTGAGGTGGAGGTTTCGGCTTTTGCGGTTTTAAATGATGCTGGGGATGTAGTTTGTTACGTAAATGTCAAAAGAGACATCACCGAACGCAAGCGAGCTGAGGAAAAACTAAAACTTTACCGAGAAATATTTTTAAACTCCAACGATGCGATCGTTATTATCGATGCTGACGGGTTTTTCGTCGAACAAAATCTTGCTCACCAAACGCTTCTAGGATACACAGACGCGGAATTAGAAGCAGAAGCTTCGCCGCTGGTTGCGGGGGATCGCTTTTTGGCAATTGCCCAAAGTTTAGCAAAAACAGGAAGTTTTCGGGGCGAAATTATTAACTCCACTAAAAAAGGCCACACGCTGGCGATCGACGTTGCGGCATACTCTGTGATTAACAACGCCGACGATGTAATTTGTCACGTCTGCGTCAAGCGCGACATTACTGAACGCAAAAAAGGAGAAGAAGAAAGGCAAAAATTTGTGTCGCTGATTGAAAACAGCAGCGATTTTATCAGTATGGCTACCCTGAAAGGCAAAACGCTGTTTGTCAACGAAGCCGGACGAAAACTGGTGGGGGTAGAGAATCTTTCGGCAGTGCTTTATACGGAGATTTGGGATTATATTGGGCCCTATTTTCAACAGAAATTCAGTCAAGAGATTTTACCAACAATTATCAGTCAGGGCCAGTGGCAAGGCGAAGGTCAAATGCAGCACTTGGCCACCGGACAGCCCATTGATGTTGTGATGAATGCTTTTCTGGTCAAGCACCCTCAAACCACTGAGCCGCTGTGCTTTGCTGCGGTAATTCGCGATGTCACCGAACGCAAGCAAGCTGAGAGAATGCTGCGGGAACAAGCAGAACAAGAACGGCTGGTTTCGGCGATCGCCCAGCGAGTCCGGCAGTCTCTCAACCTCACTCAAACTCTGAGCACTGCTGTACAAGAAGTGCGGCAGTTGCTGGCAACTGACCGCACGATAATTTATCGTTTTGATTCCGAGGAAACAGCGGTTGTTGTTGTGGAATCTGTAGGGGATGATTGGATGCCCCTGCTGGGCAGAAAAGTTCAAAGAACATCCTTTGGGGAAAATTTTGTATGGCTGTACAGTCCAGGAACAATTCAAGCAATGGCAGATATTTATACTGCCAATTTGAGCGATGAACACCGAGATTTACTCGCTAGTTTGCAGGTAAGGGCTAATGTAGTTGTACCAATTTTTATAGGCGATGAAAGTCAGGGGTTGGCAGCAGAATATTCGCCAGAAACTCAAATGAACCCGCCGGGAAGGAGTTTGGAAACGAGTCAAAATCGGTTGTGGGGATTGCTGATTGCCCATCAGTGTAGCGCTCCGCGTGTTTGGACTGATTCTGAGATGGATTTGCTGGGAAGGTTGAGCGTGCAGTTGGCGATCGCCATTCAGCAATCTACTCTTTTTGAACAAGCGCAGCAGGCACGAGAAGCAGCCCTAGAAGCGTCTCGAATGAAGTCGCTATTTTTAGCAAATATGAGTCACGAAATCCGTACTCCGATGAATGGAGTGATGGGGATGACAGATTTGCTGCTGAAAACGAATCTTACTCCCGAACAGCTTGACTTTGTACAGACGCTGAAACTCAGCGGTCAAAATTTACTCTCCATCATTAACGATATTCTGGATCTCTCCAAACTGGAAGCCGGAGAAATGCGCTTAGAAATACTAGAATTTAACCTCAGTATCTGTATGAATGAAGTGCTGGATTTGTTGGCAACTCCCGCACAAGAAAAAGGTATAGAAGTGGTGGCACTGATTGACAGTGACGTGCCGGTGCAAATTAAAGGTGATGCAGCGCGGTTGCGGCAAATACTCACTAATTTGATCAACAATGCTATTAAGTTTACAGAAGCAGGAGAAGTGGTAATTGAGGTTGCTAATGCTAGTAATCCTGAGTTATTGGCAGCCACCGATAATCAGAGAATTTTAGAGAATATCGAGCCGTTGAAAATAGAAAACAGTGACTCTATGCTCCTGCTGTTTAAAGTGACAGATACAGGAATTGGGATTGCTCCCGAAGACAAAAAAAAGCTGTTTCAATCTTTTACTCAAGTTGATGCCTCTACGACAAGAAAATACGGTGGCACAGGTTTGGGGCTGGCTATTTCTAAGCAGTTGGTGGAGTTAATGGGTGGGCAAATCGGTGTGGAAAGTACCCCTGGCAAAGGCTCGACTTTTTGGTTTACTGTGCCGACAGTTACGGAAAATTTAACTGCTGTCGGGACAGCGTGCGAAGTGAATTTTGAAACGGTGCTGGCGGGGCGAAAAATGTTAGTTGCCAGCGACAAGCCGACTGTGCGAAAAGTGCTAGTGAGAATGGCTGTTTTGTGGGGAATGGAAGTTGAGGAGGTGGAAAACGGTTGGATGACGATCGCATCTCTGTACAAAGCTGTTAGCGTTAATTCCCCTTACGATATCGTTTTGGTTGATATTCAGTTGCCGGAAATGGTGGCCGGAAGTCTCGAACGCTTGAGGATTTCTGAGCCGGCAATGCAGCAGACGCATTGGGTGGTGCTGACTTCAATGACTCAGCTTGCAGAGGCGAAACGCTTGGTAGATAGCGGTTTTAGCGGGTATTTAACTAAACCTGTGAAAGCTCACCGACTATTTGATTGCTTGGCGAATGCGATCGCCCCGATGACGCTGATTGAGGAGCCGCCGGCAAATCCAACTTCCAATCGAGCCTCAGCTATTGACAGCCGGGAGTTAGCAAGTTTAAAGATTTTGTTAGTTGAAGATACTCCTATCAATCAAAAAGTTGGTCTCAATCAACTCAGAGTTTTGGGATGCACTGCGGATGTCGCCAATAACGGCGCAGAGGCGCTATCTATGGTTGCTCAGAAAAAGTATGACATTGTGTTGATGGACTGTCAGATGCCGGTTTTGGACGGTTACGAAGCAACGCTGGAATTGCGCCGCCGGGAAGCGGCAGATGCTGCTGGGAAGATGGAACCACATCAAAAGACGGTGGTGATTGCGATGACGGCGAATGCTTTGAAGGGCGATCGGGAAAAGTGTCTGGCGGCGGGCATGGACGATTATATTAGCAAACCTATTGCGATCGAAAAGTTAAAATCGGTACTAGCAAATTGGTCGGTCAAACTAAAAATTGGAAATCCCAAGTTTAAGGCCGAGGAACTTCAAAACTCTGAACCAGATATCGAATCGGTAGTCGATATGGCACGTTTGCACGAAATTTCGGGGGCTGATGTAGAGTTTGAGCGGGAAATACTGCAAACTTTTGTGGTGGATACTGGTAGTTATTTAGAAGCTGCTAAGGGGGCGATCGCCTTGGGAGATATGGAGACACTCGCCCGCCACGCTCATCAAATTAAAGGTGTCAGCGCTACGGCGGCGGTGCGGTTAATGCCCGATATGGCAGATCGGCTTCAAAGTCTGGCTGAATCTAATGATTTGGAGGGGGCTACAAAAATCATTGCTGAATTAGAAATAATTCTGGCGAGGGTTCAAAAGTTTGTGGCTACCGAGTAGTCAATTTTATTGTGCACCGGGCCCGTGGAGCCCGATCGCGGATATTGGCAGCCCCGCGAGCGAGCGCGTGTAAAGATTGTTAATCTTTTATCAAGATGTTTATCTCAATGTGAAGGAATTGGGAACTCTTATAACATCTTGTGTGTTGTAACTTGCGACACTACTGTCTTAAGTTATTGTGGTCAAATATAAAATAATCATTAAGCCGATGGCTCAGAGGGTGCTTTTCGTCTATCGGCTTGAGACACCAAGACCAGCTTTTCGCTATCCCCGCCCATTAAGTGCGTATTTACGCTCAACGAGGTTTTATGACTCCAGTCATGTTACGCCAACTCTGGTCATTAATTGAGACCACCCAAGCTACTCTGTTAGTCAATTTAGACGATGCCACCCTGGTACAGTGGCTGCTGAAGCAGTTAAAGACAAACTCTGCGCTCAATGGCAAAGAAGCAGATTTGTTGGACGAATACATCCAGTCTCGGCTGTCCCTAATCCGCGATTTAGCTGAGCAGCGGCTGGCACCAGAGCTACTGTGAGCGGATTCAATCAAAATCGGATAAATATTCCAGGGAAAGGCGATTCTCCCTCGCGCTGGGCAGAAATAGCAGAAAAGAAACCGGGTTTCGGGGATAAATCTGAGGTTTGACGACCACACCTCCAGCCAGAAACCGGGTTTCTAACTTTGGGATCCCAGCTTGCTCAAAAAAAACAGGCGGGTAGTCGGGGCAGTTGTCGCTGTGCAGCAACGGATGCAGAACGGCTAATTTGAAACCGGAAGCTGTGTAGATCGCCGATCGCCACAGTTCTGACAGCTACAAGGTAGGATTGTCAGGAAAGCGTTCTATTAAAATCTATGCGTAAATGGGGATTTCTGCTACTAGCAAGTGTGTTGTTTGTGGCACCGTTGGCATCTTGTAGGGATCGATCGGCACAAACCGGACAAACAACAGCAACAACTGCAGCAGGCGGCAACTCGCAACAAGGTTCCAGCCGGATAGATACAATTATCAGCCGGGGCAAACTGATTTGTGGCATCAGTGGCGAACTGCCGGGTTTTAGCTTTGTAGACGAAAAAGGCAAATATTCGGGACTGGATGTGGATGTGTGCAGGGCTGTGGCGGCGGCAATATTTGACGATCCCGAAAAAGTCGAGTACCGAAAGCTCAATGCTAAAGATAGATTTACAGTTTTGCAGGCGGGAGAAATCGACATTCTCAGCCGAAATACCACCTACACCGCGAGTCGCGACAGCACTACCGGACTGGAATTTGCCCCGGTGATCTTTTATGACTCTCAAAGCATCATGGTCAAAAAAGACAGCGGCATCAAAAGTTTAAAAGATTTTGCGGGCAAATCTATCTGCGTGCAGACAGGTACGAGCACCGAACAAAATTTGTCCGACCAAATGCGAAAATTAGGAATTAAATACACTCCTGTGGTGTTTGAAGATGTGAATGCTACCTTTGCTACCTATCAAGAAGGTCGCTGTCAAGGTGTTACTGCCGATCGATCGCAACTTGTTTCTAAGCGGACAACTCTGCCGAATTCCGAGAATAATGTTGTTTTGCCGATCGTGATGTCAAAAGAACCATTAGCCCCAGCGGTGAAAAGCGGCGATCCTAAATGGGCTGATGCGGTGAGATGGATCGTTTTCGCGGCGATTGAAGCTGAAGATTTGGGAATTAATTCAGGAAATGTAGACCAAATTGTGGCAAGCACTACAGACCCGAACATCAAACGTTTGCTAGGAACAGAAGGAGATTTAGGTAAAGGTTTCGGACTCCCGAACGACTACGCCGTCCGCGTTGTGAAGAAAGTGGGGAATTACGGGGAAATGTACGATCGCAACCTCGGCCCCAAAAGTACACTCAAGTTAGAACGGGGTCAAAACAGACTCTGGAAAGATGGCGGTTTGCTTTACTCGCCGCCATTCCGCTAGTAAAGCTATGTAGGGTGCGTGACGGTAAAAATCCCCATCGCCAATCAAGTAACTATCAAGTCACGCACCAAAGCTATGTAGAGTGCGTGACTTGAAAAATCCCGCTCGCCAATCGAGTAACTATCAAGTCATATCAAATCCGGTAGCATCGGAATAATTCATCTCTGTATTCTCTCCCTCTGCGTTCTCTGCGCCCTCTGCGGTTAAATAATTCCGATGCAACCGGAAACGATATCACGCACCAAAGCTCAATCTCGCCTGGATTTGCCAGCAGATTTATCAAATATAATTTAAGTTATGAACCCAGAACCTCCACCGGGCAAAGCCCAGAGATTTCCCAATTTTAAAGATATATCAAAACTGCTGCGGGACGATCGCTTCTGGAAAATAGCCGTACAGGCGATCGCCCTAATTTTAGTAATAGTTGTTATCGCCATTCTCGCGGACAATCTGGGCGCCAATTACTCGCAACTGGGGATTGCATTTGGATTTGACTTTCTCAATTCCCAAGCATCCTTTGACATCGGCGAAAGCGTGATTCCCTACAGTCCCGAAAATAGTTACAGACAAGCTTATTTTGTCGGTTTAATTAATTCGCTGCGGGTGATGGGTCTCGGCATTATTTTCGCAACAGTTGCGGGTTTGACTGTAGGAATTGCGCGCCTTTCCGACAATTGGCTGCTGCGGAGTTTGGCTGGTTTGTACGTAGAAATTTTGCGAAATACGCCGTTATTGCTGCAATTATTTTTCTGGTATTTTGCCGTTTTCATTTCCCTGCCAAAACTCGAAGACAATCAGCAGATGAGGGGGCCGATTTACTTGACAAATCGCGGCATTGCTGTACCAACAGCGGTGGCTTTGCCGGGTTTTGAGATTTGGTTGATTTTGCTAACTGTCGGAGTTTTGGCTGCCGCTGGGCTGTGGATGTGGCGGGCGCGGGTGATGTTGGAAGAAGCTAAGCCGGGAAGACAGTTGTTTTGGGCTCTAGGTGCGATCGGGCTAAGTGCAATCTTAGCTTGGATTATCACCAAAAATCTGCCTTTTCGTCTAGATGTTCCGCGCCTGACACCAACATTGCAACTCGAAGGAGGATTAAAATTCACTCCAGAATTTGCTGCCTTGGTGACAGGACTCAGCTTGTATACTGGCAGTTACATTGCAGAAATTGTGCGGGCCGGAATTCAGTCAGTATCGAAAGGCCAGTGGGAAGCGGGAAAGTCTTTGGGGCTGAAGTCTGGAACAATGATGCGGATGGTAATTTTACCGCAAGCTTTGCGGGTGATTGTGCCGCCTTTAACCAGTCAGTATCTGAATTTAGCTAAGAATTCGAGTTTAGCGGTTGCGGTTGCTTATCCCGACGTTTATTTTGTGGTGGGATCTCCGACGTTGAATCAGACCGGTCGGGCGATCGAAGCAATGTTAATTATCATGGTAACATATCTAACAATTAGTTTGATAGTTTCTCTGTTCATGAATTGGTACAATAAAACTGTACAAATCAAGGAAAGGTAAATAGTTGAAATTTAATCTATTTTAATTGGAATCAAAGGAGAGCGCGTTAAATGGCGTACAGTGACTTTAGCTGAGACCGAGTAACGAAAACTTGTGAATTGACGACTAAACAATAATAAAAATAACCAACAACAACTATCTTTTTTTTGCTAGTATCAAACTTGAGGAACATCAAATGACACAAGAATTAATTGCTCTTAGAAAAAGCATAGTGGAAGGAAGGTATACGGATGCTTTGGCAATAGTCGATGAGTTAGATGGAATGAGCAAACAGGCAATTTTGCGACAAATCCAATCTTTTTTAAATGTTTTGCTGATTCACTTGATTAAAAATCAAGTTGAACAGCGATTAACTGGTTCTTGGGCTAGTTCGATTCGCAATTCAATCAGAGAAATTAAGAAGGCAAATATTAAAGATAATAAAACATCTTATTACATCAATTCTGATGAATGGGAGAGTTTTATAGAGGAGGAGGTGATTGAGGATGCGATTGCAGAGGCGGCGGAGGAAGTATTGAATGGTATTTATAGTCAATTTCAACTTGCAGAGATGATGGATAGAAACCTGATTATTCAGACTGCTGTGAGGTTATTGAACTTGACTTATATCCATTCCGCCAAAGATTTACCCGCAGTGTTAGCCCAGCATTTAAGTCAGTTACCAGGTGGAGAAGATTGGATAAATCGGCGAAAATAAGTAGGATTTTTTTTAGCCTTGGCGATTGGAAATCGCGTCTCCACAAACAAAACCCGCCTACGCGGGTTAATAAAATATAGGATTGAAAACCGCTAGATGGAAACTCTCCCCATATTACCGCCCCCAGCCACCGAATCGCCTACCCCTTGGAATTGGGCGCGCAAAAATTTATTTAGTACCTGGTACAACAGCATTCTGACAGTAGTTTGCCTAATTATCGCCTTCCAAACTATTAAAGGAATTATCGTTTGGGCAACAACAAAAGCTCAATGGCGCGTATTAGAAGCCAACTTGCCACTATTTTTCGCAGGAAGATTTCCCCGCGAATCGTACTGGCGGCTGTGGATAGTAACGGCCATAATTGCCTTGTTGGGAGGATTAACTTGGGGAAACATTCAGCGGCAAGAACGTCTTTGGAATCCGCCTTTACTAATTATACTTGGTGCTGCAGTTGTGGGTGCTGTCATTTCGCCGATCGACCTAACCTCTCGTTTTTACCTGCTAGCCAATATTATTGTAGCGGCTGCTAGCTATTGGACGGGGAGACAAATTAACCCTAAAATAATGAGTTGGATACCTGCAATGTGGGCTCTTTCCTTCCCCATAATTTTGTGGCTAATTAAAGGCGGGTTGGGTTTGACAGAAGTGTCAACAAATGATTGGGGCGGTTTAGTGCTGACGCTCTTTTTAGCAGTTATTAGTATTGTGCTTTCCTTTCCTTTGGGAGTATTGCTAGCACTCGGCAGACAAAGTTCTTTGCCCGTTGTGAGACTGTTATCAACATTATATATTGAAATTATTCGCGGTTTACCCTTAATTGGCATTTTGTTTTTAGGTCAAGTGATGCTGCAACTCTTCTTGCCGCCCGAATATCCGAAATTAGATAGAGTAATTAGAGCCATTGCTGGATTAACCTTATTTAGTGCGGCATACTTGGCGGAAAACGTGCGCGGTGGCTTGCAGGCCGTGCCCAGGGGACAAATAGAAGCAGCTAGGTCGATCGGACTCAATACACCCCTACTCACAATTCTCATTGTACTGCCTCAAGCACTGCGAATAGTCATTCCGGCGATCGGCGGTCAATTCATCGGATTATTTATGGATACTTCCCTGCTATCTCTATTCGGAATGTTAGAATTAATCGGAATATCCCGCGCAGTTTTAGCAAATCCATCCTATATCGGCAGATACGCCGAAGTTTACATATTCGTCGGCATCATTTATTGGATATTTTGCTACTCAATCTCCCTAGCAAGCCGCAAAATAGAACGAACTTTAGAAAAAAGTCATTAGTCCGCAGTCTGTAGGGGCGGGTTCACCAACAAAATATAACTCCCAACCCAAATATATATAAACCCGCCCCCTCCCAACCCAAATATATATAAACCCCCCTCCGCTGAAGTAGTCAACAGTCATCAGGCAATAATTATCCGTCATTATTTAAAGGACAAACTATGCAAACTAAACCCACAACCCCAGAACAGGTAATCGTAGCAGAAAACGTCCACAAATGGTACGGACAATTTCACGTACTGCGCGGCGTCAGCATGACCGTAAACCGGGGCGAAGTCGTGGTCGTGATGGGGCCATCTGGTTCGGGAAAATCGACGTTTATTCGCACATTCAACGCATTAGAAGAATACCAACAAGGTAAAATTACGATCGACGGAATCGAACTTTCCCACGACTTACGCAACATTGAGACAATTCGCAGCGAAGTAGGAATGGTGTTTCAGCAATTCAACCTATTTCCCCACTTATCAGTCTTGGAAAATGTCATGCTAGCGCCAGTATGGGTGCGCCGCTGGCCAAAGAAAAAAGCCGAAGAAGTGGCAATGCAACTCTTAGAAAGAGTGGGCATTTTGGAAGAAGCAAAAAAATATCCCGGACAGTTGTCTGGAGGACAGCAGCAGCGGGTCGCTATTGCACGTTCTCTAGCAATGCAGCCTAAAATCATGCTGTTTGATGAACCGACATCAGCATTAGACCCGGAGATGGTGCGGGAAGTTTTAGATGTAATGCGAAATTTGGCTCAAACAGGAATTACAATGGTGGTGGTGACTCACGAAGTTGGGTTTGCGCGCGAAGTTGCCGATCGCATTGTATTGATGGATGGCGGTGTTTTAGTGGAAGAAGCCCAACCAGAAGAGTTTTTTCAGAACCCGAAGGAAGAACGCACCCGCAAGTTTTTATCTCAGATACTGTAACAGATTTTCAAGTGTAGTCGGTGGGTTTGGCGACGGTCGCAGCCGTCAAAATAGACATAATTAAGGTAAAATAAAAGAGTGTACAATCAGTCTCTATTTTGCTGAGATAGCTTGCAATGCCATCCACAAAAACTCTGCCGTTAGTTAAAGACTCGGAACGCCTAGAAAGTCGCCTCAAAGAAATCCCGGCGGTTCCTGGTGTATATTTAATGCGAGACGAGAGCGATCGCATCCTTTACATCGGCAAATCCAAAAAACTCCGAAACCGCGTCCGTTCCTACTTCCGCGAAAGCCAAAATCTCAGTCCCCGCATCGCGATGATGGTGCAGCAAGTGCGCGAAATAGAATTCATCGCCACCGATACAGAAGCGGAAGCTTTAGCATTAGAAGCAAACCTCGTAAAACAGCACCAACCTTACTTTAATGTACTCCTCAAAGATGATAAAAAATATCCTTATTTGTGCATCACTTGGTCGGAGGAATACCCGCGCATTTTTATCACCCGCAAACGCCGCGCCGGTAGTGCAAAAGACCGCTACTACGGCCCCTACGTCGATACAGGGGCACTGAGGAGTACGCTGCATTTAATTAAGCGAATTTTCCCCCTGCGGCAGCGCCCTCAACCGCTATTTAAAGACCGTCCTTGTTTGAACTACGACATCGGGCGCTGCGTTGGCGTTTGTCAAGGGTTAACTTCGCCTGAAGAATACCGGAAAATAATCCAAAAAGTAGCGATGATTTTCCAGGGAAGAACTCAGGAATTGCTCGACTTGTTAGCGCCGCAAATGGAACAAGCTGCCGAAGATTTAAACTTTGAAACGGCGGCGCGCATTCGCGATCAAATTAAGGGTTTGCAGTCTTTGAGTGCGGGTCAAAAAGTGTCTTTGCCCGACGATACGGTTTCCAGAGATGCGATCGCACTTGCGGCCGACACCCAGCACGCTTGCGTCCAATTGTTCCAAATTCGCGCCGGTCAACTGGTCGGAAGATTGGGATTTATGGCGGAAATACCCTCCCAACCCAGGGCGGGTACGGGGGCACCGCCCCTACAAGCGGGGGGGCAAGAGTTATCTCAATCTCTTGTAAAAGATGGGCAAGAGTTATCTGAACTTTCTCTTTCCTCCCCCCCTTGGCAAGGGGGGGAACGAGGGGGGGTAGAGGCCGGAGCGATTTTACAGCGGGTGTTGGAAGAACACTATCAAAATGTTGAATCCGTAGAAATTCCCAGCGAAATTTCTGTGCAGTATGAATTGCCAGAAGCGGAAATATTAGCAGATTGGTTGAGCAACCGTAAGGGGCGAAAAGTTACCATTTTGACTCCGCAGCGGCAAACTAAGGCTGAGTTGATTGAGATGGTGGAACGCAATGCTGAGTATGAATTGGCGAGAATGCAAAGATTGAGCGATCGCAATTCTCAAGCAATGGAAGATTTAGCAGAAATTCTCGATTTGCCAGAAGTTCCTCGCCGCATTGAAGGTTACGATATTTCTCACATTCAAGGTTCTGACGCCGTAGCTTCCCGCGTGGTATTTATTGACGGTTTGCCCGCCAATCAACACTACCGCCATTACAAAATTAAAAATCCTGAAATTAAATCGGGTCATTCTGATGATTTTGCTAGTTTAGCAGAAGTTATCGGTCGCCGATTCCGAGGATTGAAGGAAGAAGAAAGTTCGGCAACGGATTTTATAACGGATAGAACGAATAAGGAAGAAGAATTTAGCGATTTAGGAAAATCGAAAAAAATCAGCAATTTATCCTCCGTTTCTCGTACTATCTCGGACAAACCCGACTTAATTATGATAGATGGCGGCAAAGGTCAACTGTCAGCAGTTGTGGCTGTTTTGCGGGAGATGAATTTGCTAGAAGAGTTGCGCGTTGTCAGTTTGGCAAAGCAGCGAGAGGAGATATTTTTGCCGGGGGAATCTTTGCCGCTGCCAACTAATTCTGAGCAGCCGGGGGTACAATTATTGCGCCGGGTGCGGGATGAGGCGCACAGGTTTGCTGTGAGTTTTCACCGCGATCGCAGAAGCGAGAGAATGAAGCGATCGCGCCTTGATGAAATTCCCGGATTGGGACACCACCGACAAAAACAATTGTTGGCACATTTTCGGTCGATCGACTATCTCCGTTTAGCGACTCCCGAACAGTTGGCAGAAGTTTCTGGGATTGGGCCGCGTCTGGCGCAGCAAGTTTACGATTATTTCCATCCGTAAAGCCTTACCCAGCATCGGAGACGGGGATTTTTGGGTTGAGGGGGCGATCGGGCAGCAAGTCCCGATTCAGCCACTGTGAGGGAGGTATTCAAAAATTTTGCACAGGCCTATTGCAATCCCCAGAGACTTGTGGTATGTTTAGTTTCTGTGCGCGGGCATAGTTTAGTGGTAAAACTTTAGCCTTCCAAGCTAACTATGCGGGTTCGATTCCCGCTGCCCGCTTGCGTCTATAAAAACCTAGAACCCTTGAGAAATCAAGGGTTTTGGCGTTTCTAGGGCTTAGCCTCTATGGTTGCACAAGGCGTTTTGGAGACAATTTGGAGACAATTTGGAGACAAAGACGGGCTGTTTGGAGACAAATTGGAGACAAATTGGAGACAATTTTGGAGACAATTTTGGAGACAATCAAGTCCCTGTGTGTGCCAATATGTCCAAAACTGCCTTCATATCATCCATGTCAGCCTTCGACCTTTCGCGCTGCGCTCTCAACTGGTTGAGCAAGTCGGCTGGCTCTGGAAAATCTGCGACGGTCGGAGCCAAGTTTTTATTTGCTTCTCGATCGCGCTGCACTTCCTTGAGCTCTTGCTCCAACATCTGAACCTTCAGCCCTAAATCGCCGTTGCGCTCGTGTAACTGATTCAGTTCTTTATCCCATTCTGCAAGCTGCTTGTTGGCCGCTTTCAATTCCTGCCTGAGTGATTCATCGTTGCCGTCACTCAGGCACTCAATTTTCCCAAGCGTTCTTCAATCCCTGCTAACTTAGCCGCTAGCAGAGTGTCTAGTTTATTGTCTAGCAGTTTGTCTAGCACTGGTTCGATGTCCGAAATTTCGGACACTTGTGTTTGAGGTTGGGTTAGCGGCGCCGCTATTGCTTGGTTGGCCGCTTGCTCTAAAGTTCGCACTACCCAAGCATTGACGCTCAAACCCTCTGCGGCTGCGACATCTTTAATGGTTTCGAGCAAGTCTCGGCGGCCGTCCAATCTCAAGTTAAGCTGGCATCTGTCTGTCATGTCTAGTACCTGTCTAGTGATTGTCTAGTTAGATACTAGCACCTTGTCTAGTCATTATCTAGTAATTGTCTAGTTAGATGCTAGCACCTGTCTAGTAGTCGTCTAGTGATTGTCTAGTTAGATGCTAGTACCTGTCTAGTAGTCGTCTAGTTGGTTAGCACCGAGTTGTTCCAGACGTTCTTCAATGACAGTTATTCGTTGAATTAGTGGGGCAATGCGATCGGATATCAGTAGGTCTACACTTTTGGCGGTCACTGTAGACACGAGGCTTGTGTCACTCTCTGTAGCCACCGCTGTAGACGTGCCTGAGACTTCCTTGAGAATGCGTTGTGCAGCTTGACTTACTGACTCACCCTCTAGTCTCTGAGCTTCTATCCAGTTCAGAAAGTGACCGGAAGCCCTGAACGATACGACTTGACTTTGACTCATTGTAGACACCTGTATACAGTATTTGTCTACAATAAATGATGTCTGTCTACACTGTCAACATTTTGTCTACAAGGCTAGTAGACATAAAGCCTACTAGCAGCGGTTTTTGGCTCAAACCAGACTTAAAGCTTCATCAGGTCAGAAGGTTCAAACTCGAATTGCCGAACGTTTCTGACAGGCTTATCGAACCTGACCAAGTAGCTAGTGCTACCACGGCTGCTGTAGATATTGTCCACGACCTCGCCTCGTGCTCCTTGATAGAGACCGCCGACATCCTTGACCACAACCCGATCGCCTATCTCAAAAGTTCTAGGCTTCTTGGCAGAGGTTGCTGTAGATTTAGCGGTTTCTGTAGTACAGCTCATCATTAATGTTTCTGAGTTTTCTAAAGATGCCGATTTTGTGTCCACAGTGTCCACACTTGCACTCAAAGTGTTGTCTAGTAAGGGTTTAAATGTGTGGACACTGGTGTCCACAGTGAGCCCACACTTGTCCACACTTTTGTCGTTATCTGCCTCTTTAAGTGTGGACACTGTGGACACCGTGAATAGGGAAGTGTGGACACGTGTATCGCTTTCTGCGTCATGGTTTGACGCTACTGTGGACACTGTGGACTGTGGACACAGGGTAAATGAAATTCTTTGACCTTTTGTTGTAGTCTCCCCATACTTCATCTCGACCAACTCTGCAAACCATTCTTGAATTTGCTGCTTGCTAGGTCGATGTTTGGCATTGAAAGCTAGGGTGACATCCCGTGCAGAAACTGTCCCACCCTTGGCTTCTGCCAGAGCGAGAATTTTTACTAAATTAGGGGCCAGTGCAGTTCGATCGGAGAATTCTGTGTAGAGCACGTCAATCTGGTTTGCGGTGAAAACCACAAATTTAACTGCTGCTCGCACAATACTTTTTGGGATGCGGGGCGTGACGGGTTGGTCGTTAAAAATACAGTTGAGTGTGTGAAGGACTCCGGCAAGCTTTCCCACTTTTTCCGGCGCCTTGCCAATCATCGCCCGTTTACCTTGCATAGGTTCTGCAACCCGCTTATCCTCTGCCTTGTTGTAAAACTCTGTAAAGTAGCGTTTGGCGTCGGGTTCTAGCTCTAGTTTTAGTGCTGGCAGTGCATCAATCTTTTGGTAAAGACTGCTAAGTATTGGAGTTAGATCAAAGCTTCCGCTGTCCTCTAGGGATAATTTCGATGCAGCCAGCGGTTGAATCACAAAATCGAACCGAGCAAACTTTCCGTTAGAGTCGCTGCAATCTTTGAGTAAGCTTGCGAGCACGTCGGGCTGAATTGTCCCGAACACTGACAGTAACAACCCGTCTAGGTCGGCTTTAACTCCCGACGCTCTTAGAACTGTGCTGCCTGTGCCGTTCCAAAATTCGAGTAAATCTTCATCGTCGGAACCTTTGCCACCCCGATACTGGTTTGCAGACTTAAACAGCCCCGCCAGTTCATCGCACCGATACATCAGCGCCTGATCGGGATGCTCAGCTACTTGATAGAGAATCCCCTCTCCTGTGGTCTTCGAGAAAGAGTAAAGTTTTTGGCGTGGTGGTTTTGGGGCAACACCTTTATCCTCTCCTTTTGCCGCTCTCCAACTTGCTAATTCCCTCTCGTAAGCTTCTTGTGCTTTTTCAAATTCCTTCCTTGCCTGTTCCCGCAATGGCTGCATCGGGCGATCAATAATTTCCCGCATGATGGGAGATTTTTTCTGGGAGGATTCAGCAACAATGCCAGCAAAATAATTAGGAGTGACGCGGTAGTTTGTGTCATTGCGGAGTTTGATTTCGCTCCCAACTTTAAAGAGGCTGGAAATTTGGGTCAGCAGAGTTGTGAGATAACACTCCGGTTTTAGGTTCAGCATTTTTGCCAGTTTTTCGATTGGCGCCGCTAAACCCACAGGGATGATTTCAGCAATATTTATCTGAGATTTTTTTGAGTCCAGGAGCCGTGTAACCTCTGCGGCCAAATCTTCCCTGTTGACCTCTTGCTCTAACTCTTGTTCACTGTCGCGGTAAATTTTCCAGACATCAGCCGGAGCCAGCCGATAAGTCTGAGCCAGCTCTGAGATTTTGATTTGAAGCTGCGACCTTTTTAAATCGGAGTCAAGCAGTTCGTCAATTTTGACCGCTAGTTCGGAAAGGTTGGGGACTTCAAACTTTGGATGACTGACAACTTTTTGCGCTTGCCGGGGAACTTCAAAAACTTTCTTCTCTCCGATCGCCGCTGTTATGTCGCTGACCGAAAGTTTCTCGTGCGTAATCCAGTCGAAAATATCGAGCCCGCCCTTCTCTGGCAAATTTTCCCAAGCTTTACTCTCTGGGAATGGGTAAAGCCACAAAGCATCAGGGAAGTGTTCGGCAACTTTCTCTGCGTGTTCGATTCCCTTTTTGTCCCGGTCAGGGACTATGACAATCAGCTTTGCACCTTGCAAGTCTAAGGAGTCGGTAAGTGTGAATTTACCGCCCCCGCCGATATTGGTAGTCGCAGCTAGCCCAAGCTTCCACAGTAAGTCAGCGCAAGGTTCACCCTCCACAAGGTAAATCGTTTCGTTGTTTGCGATCGCCTTTCTGATTTCGGCATAGCGGTAAACCGGGATATTGGCACGGGCAACCTTGTTTAAATCCTTATCTGTACCTAGCCCGTACAGCCATTGTTTTTTATCTTTATCCCAGCGTTGCTGCTTAATTTTCTTGTTACCCTCACCGTCATCAACCCGTTCTACACGTGCCAAAGGGGAACCATTGCGATCGGGATAGTCCCAGTAGCGAATACCTTTGGGTCGGATATCTTTGGTAGTTTTTTCTTTAAGAACGTACACACCGCAGCGGCTATCAGAACTTGTGCCGTCAAAGTGCCACAGGTCAGGCTGCTGAGTTTTGGTGTGGTCGAAGTTTTGATGGCAAAGAACCATCTTCCCGTCGTGGCTAATACGGCAGTCGCGGTCTTTGGTACGTCCACAGACCGGGCAAGGATTAGACTTGCTGCTGCTGATAAGATTTCCGCGAACACTTGTAACTTGACCGCCGATCAGAGTAGAATTGTTGTACACGAAATTTAGCTCGCCCACAGCGAGTTGAATGTGGATAGATGCAAAAGCCGTTCTTTCGAGTCGCCAAAACAAGAGAGGGACGGTTTTTTGCTGTGTGTATTTGTTGATTTTTTGAGCAACTAACAAGGTTGGCGACGCGCTCGTGTCGCCTAACCCCGATTGCACATTAGAGGATTAGGGAAATACTGGCCCCAGGTTACTGTTGCTATCCGACGGCATCTCTCTCACCTGTAGGCATAAGCGCTTCCCTTAATCCCTTTTTCTCAGCCGCAGAGCCAGGTTGACTTCACTTCGGACAAGCGCGCATTCTCATTATAGGAGTCTTGCGCCTTGACACAAACCGGAAACGTAAAAAAAACGTACCGAAAACGTACCAAAACTCACTCGTCGGGTTTAAAGGTAAAAGCATTAGACGAGTGAGTCAGAACAAGGCTTTCAGCGCCGCCAAGTCAGAGGGACTATTGTCCGAAATCTCGGACGGATTTTGCCGTGCCCTGACCACCCAAAACAGCATCCCACGGCCGAGGTTGTGGTTCCCCCGGTGTTGGTGTTGTCGGCACTGCTACCCCTAGCTGAGGCAATTGCAAGTCGTTGAGGTAGTAAGCGTACTGACTGTCCTCCCCCCGTTGCGGGTAAAACTTGCCGTTAGTTTTCCAGAAGAAGTCCTTGCCTCGCAGAACAGCCAGGACTAACTCTATTTCTGACTTAGTACCAGTCAATCTTAGGGCTGCTGTTGTTGGGATGTTTGGCTGTTTAGTCATTACTTTTCCCCCTCAAACTGATTGAGCAAATTTTGCAACTTGACCTTGCCTTCTGAGAATTTACGTCCTCCCATTTTGAGGACATTCTCAACAATCCAAGTCACAGACTTACCCGCTTCCCTCGACTTACAAACTTCCAAGTATATAGGGTAATCAGGAGAGTTGTAAGGGGAAGTTGTTTCCTGTAAGTCACTGCTGTATATAGCTTCCAGCGCTTGACGGCTGGCTTCCACGTCAACGCCAGGGGAAGTCAGGATAAGTTCTACTTCCTGCTGTCTTTGTTGCTGTGAAACGTAGACGCTGGCACTGATTTCGTCCTCTACATCTGCCTTAATTGCTCTCAGTTTCAATTCCTCAATTTCTCCCTCGTCTGCTAGTTGACGGGCGATATTTCCAGCGGAAACTGCACAAGCAATTGCAGCACACAAACTGACACCTTGCAGTGCTTTGTGAGTGTCTAGCTTTTTGTCTAGTGCTGCTAGTGGAGTCAGCCAGAGGACAACAGAGGACGCACTCAAAACGAACAGTTTTAGCTGCACGGTTTACCTCCTTCAATCAATTCGTCTAAGTGTCTGTCAATTTCCTCAGATGCAGCGTCCCAGTCTATCCCCTCACCCTTGTCAACGGCTTCCCAGATTAGATTCCAGCACCAAGTTTCAAACTCATAAAAGAGGTCTGTCGGGTCAGTATTGACCAACAGGTCTAACTCTTTTTTGCGTTTAGCTCGTACAAACTCTTCTGCGCTCTCTTCCTTTTTTTGAGCTACAAAAATTTTCAGCAATTCTTGTTTGTCAACTAGCAGATACAGTTTTCCATCTACGTTTAGCTGCATAGAAACACCCCCAAACCAATCAGCAACATCGCTAAACCACCAATTAAAACAGCCTGTAAGTCAGCCACTGAAATCTTAAGCAACTTACTCAGAGAGTAATCGAGCAACCAGCTCAAACCCCACGCAATCGCAATCGCTGCTAACAAGAATGAGACGGCTTTCATCGCCATTGGATGCAGACTCGCTATCCACCCTAAAAGGGAGAAAGCGACGCATCCGGCAACGAAGTAATTTGCCAGATACATCGCTTTCATTTAGTTAGTCCCTCCCGTGAGTTTGGCTTTAATTTCATCAATCCGAGTACGGGCATCGCTGTCAGCCTTATCAATTCCTAAACCCAGTCGGGCATATCCGGGACGCAAGCTGTGCAAGTGCTTAGCCAGTCGAGTGTCTGAGCGTTTTTTACCCAGTTCATTATCAGCCACAGCACCCTCATATTTGCGGTGATGCCGGTGAACTTTAGCATCGGCTTCTTCAACTTTTGCCAGTGCTTCATAGGCGCGTTTAGACTGTTTTGCACCGTCTGTTTGGTCTTTGGCTAAATCCTTCATTGCGTCCGCTTCTTCCTTGGTAAAGTAGCGCGGTGCTGGCACAACTGGCACACTACGGATGCTGGAAAAATTACCAGGATTTAGCGGTGTGATAACGCTTGTGTCAGTGCTTGCCAAAACTTTTGATTTGTCGATTGCGTGTCCGCCGTCGTTGCTGGCAGTGAGTTTTCCAGCATCAGAATTACCACCAAACAGTCGCAGTTGTAAGCTCATATTTTTGTCCCAATTTGAATGTTGATGCGAACAGGAGAGGGAAATAAGTTCAGGGGATTGATTTGTCGCCACATAGACATTGCCAGCACAAGCAGTCCCGCCGATGCGAGTGCGAGTGCGATGAGTTGCCCAAGGTCAACCCAGTCTAAAAAGCTGGTGGAAGTCTGGCGGGTGAAACCGCACACAGGGAACGAACCGTCGTTAGTCCAATCTAGGGTGTCTACACTTTCTAGAACTGTG
>NZ_JAUBOQ010000038.1:66732-72499 GCF_036700325.1 Microcoleus sp. Z1_B2 | reverse complement strand
GCCGTGTGCGGTGAAAGTCGCAAGCACGGTTTTGTAGGAGAGATGGTAGGGGACACTCTGCCATCGACTCTCTAACTGCATCGGAATGATTTAACCGCAGAGTACGCAGAGATCGCAGAGGAAGAGAAGAGAGAGATGAATAATTTCGATGCACAGGGAAAGGATATAATAACTCTTCTAAATACTTAGGCTACCCATCGAGTCCGATCGGCGGGGAACGGCGAGGGTATAAGTTCCAAATACTACCGCTAGGCGAGCGTACCTCTTACCAATTTTTAATTTCGAGTATCGGAAGCGCCAAGATTATAAGAAACTTTTGACTGCTCAACTGTTACTACTTCTGAAAGAGATTGTTCTGTCGCTACCTCTAAAGCTGGCAGTGGTAGATGCTTCATTTCCCAAACTTTCAGCAAAATTAGATATTCATAAAAAGCTTGCAGCGTGCACCAAGCCAATCCCGCTTGGCCGTCAAGAAATCCGCCGAGTAAAATATACATATAGAAAAAGCGCACCACAGGCCGCAAAGGCAAGCGCAAAGAAAAATCTTTCAAAGCGCGGCGCCTTTCCACCTCCGACGCGCCAAACAATAAACCCCACCAATTTACTTGACCCGCTTCTAATTGGCGGAGAGTTTCAGCCGCCTCGTCAGTCGAGTAGCGGTTGTGCTTTTCAATCCAGCGGGAAAGACCTTTGCTGCAAGTATAGTGAGGGTAAGTTTCCTTCAAAAAGTGAGTAGGCCCGTTGCAGACTTCCCGTTCAGTGTGACCGTAATCCGTAAACCACACTCGGTCTTTGCGAAAGAGACGCATTTGATAACGGGGATATTGAGTGCTGCGGCGAATCCAGCGCTCCATAAATATTACTTTTTCAGCTACGTAATAGCCGATATATTCTTGAGTTTCGATCGCCTTTAAGCATTCAGCAAACAGTGCAGGCGTCATCCGCTCGTCAGCTTCGAGGATGTAAACCCATTCGTATTTGCACGGGACTTCTTGGAGCATCCAAGTCCGCTGGCGTCCGTGAGTTTCAAAGCGGTGCTGTACTGTTTGCACGGCATAGTTCTGAACAATCTCAAGGGTGCGATCGGTGCTGAAAGAATCAACTACAATGATATCGTCACAAAGCAGTGCCGATTCAATGCAAGCGGCGATATCAATCTCTTCGTTGTAAGTCAGAATATAAATTGAGAACATTCCCAGCTTTCAGTAAGGGCAAACTATTGGGTAAACAAACTATTTCTCAGGGATGTCTCGACCAGCGCGATCCCTGCCAGCGCTGGTCAATTTTTGCGGCGGCCGAACCGCAGAATTCCCATGCTTCTCAATCCCGTCCAACCAACAGTAATGTAGCCGATCGCTAACAACAAACTGTTGATTCCCGTCTGCAAACTCGAATTTCTCGATCGAGTTCTTAACTCTTTCTCTTTTTGTTGCTTGCGGGTGCGAATCTCGTTGCGAGCTTGAGTGGGAAGTGATTGAGCTTGCTGTTCCAGGAACTTGTCGAGGGCTTTCGGGTCATTTTTCGACTGCTCAAGCACAGCTTTCAATTCCTTGGGAACCTCTGGACTCTTGAGTGCTTCTTGCAGCTTCCCGTCGTCTTCCAGCAGCGCTCCTATCTGGCTGCGACGCTGGCTTTTGAGCTGTTCTACCTGAGCTTTAAATTGAGGGCTTTTAAGTTGTGCCTCAAGTTGACCTTCCGCTTGTCCCGCTTCTTGATCGACTTGAGCCAGAGCATCCTTGAGTTCCAAACGAGTATTGTTGAGGTGAACGGGAACCAGAGATAGGTAAACTAGACCTAACAAGCTGGAAATCAACAGCGCCCAGAATCGCAAGTCCAGCCAAACGTTGCGTCGCTCAATAGAGACTCCACTGCTGCTGTCCACCCAAAAGCCAGTCATCAGGAGGGCGATACCGATCAAAGGAATAATGCCCTTGTCAACTATCTGAGTTGCAGCAGTCAACTGCCAGCCTCGATTGAGAAGGTCTGAAGTTTCTCCCGGCAGCGACAGAACAATGCAGTCAAGCAAAGCAGACAGAATTAAGATAATCCCGACTACTTTGAGAGTTCGAGCAGCTACTGAAGAAAATTGACGGCTATTACTTGCTTTCATAATTCGTGTTAGATAATTCTACACCGTTAGATTCAAGGGGGTAGTTGAGTGGATTTTGTTGAACGAGTTTAGCTATTTTCCACCAAAATAGCTGCTTCGGGTACCGAACTCGACTTTCCTCTGGGTTTTCACAGGCTGCGGTTGCGACCCAAAGGTCGAGTTTCTGCACAGCTATATACAGTTGGACACAGGAGGCTGTGCGCTTCTGGGTTGGCTGTAAAGCTTGGTCAAGATTGCGCCCAGAAACGGCAGCAAGCAACTGCTGGCTTCTTCTATAGTCTGACGAATCCAGCGTAAAGATGAGCTCTGCACGCTTGGGTTCGGTGCTTTTAACTAGCTTTCGCTCGCGCGGCGGTGTCAGAAATTATAGACACAGGAGGAGCGCGTTTCGTTGGGTTTCACCCCCTAGGGCTCTCACTCCCCGATCGCCTGCCCGATGCGGTGGAACTCTCATCCCTTGTCTTATAGTAATTGATATAAGAGAGGGCGGGAATAAATAATTGTTTACCAACCTTTTTTACCTCCAATTACCAACAGCAGGATATGGCAGTTACCTATAAAATATTAGCTGTTTTTTACCTAGAAATTATATTTTGAAAATCTGCTTGAGCCTCGGTGATCTTTAGTTATCTTTTCTGGCTAAAAAGTTACCAGTTGCTAATTAATGTTTGCTCAAAGGCAACTATTAATTAGTGGAAAAATTGAAGGATATATTTTTAAATAACGAAAGTGCAAGGAATCACATTTTTTGGTAGGATAATTTTGATCGCTGTTCAAATTGGGTGGTAAGGACTGCAATGATTTCTGATGTTTATACGTTGAGAGAACTTGAAAGATCGATCGCATCCGATCCGGACAAGTGGCGTCCGCTCGTGTTTACTAACGGGTGCTTCGATATCCTGCACTGCGGTCACGTCCGCTATTTGCAGGCGGCAAAAAATTTGGGGCGATCGCTGGTGGTGGGATTGAATAGCGACGCCAGCGTGCAAGCTATCAAACCGCAGCAGCCGGGATTGCCACCCCGCCCGATCGTACCGGAAAATCAGCGAGCCGAAGTGTTAGCCGCTCTCAAACCAGTAGACGCCGTAGTAATTTTTTCCGAGATTACAGCAACTAAACTGATAAATATCCTGAAGCCTGATATATACGTTAAAGGAGGCGACTATCAAGTCGAAACTCTGCCGGAAGCACCGGCGGTTATCGCCGGAGGTGGCAAGATTTCCTTGATCGAAATAGAAGTTCCGAGTTCTACCAGTGCGATCGTCAAACGCATTTTACAATTAGGTACTTAACCCTCGATCGCAAACAGCAAACAGTGAGCTAAACTCAGAAGTTGCCCCATCAAAAAATGCTAAAGTACGCGCGTGCGAAGCTATCCCGTAGGGAATCGCTCGTACAATTTCATTCCAATTGCTAAGCAGGAGATAATTTTAATGGAACTCACAAGCAATAACACGATCGCGGAAATCCTACAAAGACACAAAGCAGAGTTACTAGCAGACTGGCTCAAAGAACTGCAAAATACCGGGCTGCGGCGGGACGACTTGATGAGAGCCAAAGAATTGCGCTCGGAGTGTCAAGAGTTCCTGCAATTACTCCACATTGCAGTCGGGCACGGTAATTTTAGCGACATCCAGACACCCGAATGGGAAAATATGCGGGTGTTGCTAGCAGAAGTTTCGCGATCTCGTGTTCAGAGAGGCTTTACTCCCTCAGAGATAGCGAGTTTCATTTTATGCTTCAAAAAGCCATTGTTCGATCGGCTTTGTCATGAACTGACACAAAACCGCGACGCACTTGTCGAACAACTTTGGCTTTCCACCAGTTTATTAGACCAGCTAGGCCTGTGGGTGACAGAAATCTTTCTCAAAGCTCGCGAAGAAGTAATCGAACGCCAGCAGCAAGAAATGCTCGAATTGTCAACACCCGTAGTCAAACTTTGGCAAGGCATTCTCGCTTTACCCATGATCGGGACTCTCGACAGTGCCCGCACTCAAATAGTAATGGAAACTCTGTTGCAAGAAATCATGGAAACTGGCTCAGAATTTGCGATTTTAGACATTACAGGCGTGCCGACTGTTGACACTTTAGTTGCTCAACATTTATTAAAAACTGTAGCCGCCGCCCGTTTAATGGGTACTGAGTGCATCATCAGTGGCATTCGCCCGCAAATAGCTCAAACCATAGTTCACTTGGGAGTTGACTTGCAGGATATTCTCACAAAAGCGACTTTAGCCGATGCTTTTAAAGTCGCGTTGCAGCGCCAAGGTTTAACTATAAAAAATCTTAACGAGGACAGATAAACATATTGCATTCTGACAAAAGAAATCTAGTACAACTTAACAAAGAGGTGAATTTGTGGAACGAATACCGATTCTTCAAATGGGAGAATTTTTGCTAGTAACAATTCAAGTAGATATGCACGATCGCTTAGCAATGACGCTGCAAGATGACCTGACGAACCGCATCGTCAAAACAGGTGTTAAAGGTGTGTTGATAGAAATTTCTTCTCTAGAAATAGTTGATTCTTTTATCGGTCGTATTATCAACAATATCGCTAGTATGTCTCGAATTTTAGATGCGGAAACAGTTGTGGTCGGAATGCAGCCAGCCGTTGCTATTACGCTCGTTGAGTTGGGGCTTTCCCTGACAGGAGTTCGCACAGCTTTAAGCGTTGAAAAGGGCATGATTTTGTTGCGAAAATCCTTGGGTTTTTATCCTCACGAGAATGCGCGAGCAGTTGATCAATTGTCCCATAACTGAGGCACAGGCAGTCAAGAACCTAGTTTGTTTGTAGATACCTTGTTGACAAACTGAAGAAGATTTCTGAGGACAGGGCTTACGCACTCAAGGGGGTTAAATCAAGGGTTTGAGATTGCTTCACTAGGTTCTCTATTGAGAGAAAATCGTAGTAAGTGCGTAAGTCCTATTAGGAGAAACTAAGTTGACCAGCGTAAGTCCTATATTTTGTGGAGAAGTTCTATTTTGGTACAGTAGCCGCTATGTCAAAACGTGAGACACTAGAAATCCGATCGTCATCCGATATAGTCCACGTCCGACAGCAAGTGCGAACTTGGGCTGTAGCAATGGGATTCGGTTTACTAGACCAAACGAAAATCGTTACCGCAGCCAGCGAACTTGCCCGCAATACTGTAGAGTACGGCAAAGGGGGAACTGTAACTCTCGAAACGCTGCAATTAGGAACCCGCAAAGGACTGAAGCTGATATTTGAAGACAAGGGGCCGGGAATTCCCGACATCGAATTGGCAATGACTGACGGTTATACTTCTAATCAGGGTTTGGGTTTGGGGCTCAGTGGTTCCAAGCGGTTGATGCACGAATTTGAGATTGTTTCTAAAGTGGGTAAGGGGACTAAAATTGCGATCGTCCGCTGGCGGTGAACCAGTAATAGGATTTGAGAGTTGAGATTTTTGATTAAACCATTGGGAATGACCGAAAGTATCCAGGATACAAGCCCCCGGATGAATCTCGCGCAAGTTAATGCTTCAATTCTAAAATCTAAAATCTAAAATCTAAAATCTAAAATCGATAGTGGGTAAGGGGACTAAAATTGCGATCGTCCGCTGGCGGTGAGGAGTAAGGAGAGTGGGAGATTGGGAGAGAGTGGAGTCGCGCGCGCTACAAATGACTAATGAG
>NZ_JAUBOQ010000038.1:41528-66632 GCF_036700325.1 Microcoleus sp. Z1_B2 | reverse complement strand
AAACCGGGTTTCTATGAGTTTTGGGTTGGGTAACGAGAAATCTCAGTAGAAACCCGGTTTCTGAGGTCGATCGCGCGCTACAAATGACTAATGAGAAACCGGGTTTCTATGAGTTTTGGGTTGGGTAACGAGAAATCTCAGTAGAAACCCGGTTTCTGAGGTCGATCGCGCGATGGCTAACTAAACTAAGAACTAATGACTAATGACTAATGACTAATGACTTTTTAAATGCGCGCCAGCTTAAGATGAGAACTACAAAATAATGATAGATGCCGTAGCCCTGCCCGTAACAGAAGAAAGTCAAGTGGGAGAAGCGCGCCGAATCGCAGTCGCCCTCGCGGCCGAAGTCGGATTTAACGAGACCGATCGCGGTAAAGTGGCAATTGTTACCACGGAAGCCGCAAAAAACCTGGTCAAGCACGCCCGCGAAGGAGAAATTTTGCTGCGAACATTAAAAACAGCCGCAGGATATAGCATTGAAATAGTAGCGCTAGACCGGGGGCAGGGAATGGCAAATGTCGCGCTGTGTCTGCGGGACGGTTTTTCTACAGCGGGAAGCCCTGGAACTGGACTGGGGGCAATTAAACGCCTCTCTACTTTTTTTGATATTCATTCTGTACCAAAACTGGGGACAGCCTTATTAATGCGGCTGGAACCGACCCAAAATAGCCGGGAAGCATCCCAAAACAGCAATTACTTGGAATTTGGGGTAATCCACTTGCCGAAAGTAGGAGAGCAAATTTGCGGGGATTCGTGGGCGGCAGAAAATCACGGTGAGAAAAACCTGATTTTAGTTGCAGACGGGCTCGGCTACGGGGATTTGGCCCAGGAAGCGTCTGGCGAAGCAGTGCGGGTATTTGAGGAAAACGCCAAACTCGGGCCGAAAGCAATTTTAGAGAAGGCGCACGCTGCTTTAAAAAATACCAGAGGAGCGGCTGCGGCGATCGCCCAAATCGATCGTACCCAACAAACAGTTTGTTTTGCCGGAATTGGCAACATCAGCGGTGTAGTGGTCACAGATAACCAAAGCCGCACCATGGTTTCCTACAATGGCACAGTTGGACATATGATGCGAAAAGTAGCAGAATTTGTTTATCCTTGGTCGCAGCAGTCCCTACTCATCATGCACTCCGACGGTTTGGCGGCGCAGTGGAATTTAAACCGCTACCCGGGTTTAGCCTCCAGACATCCTGCTTTAATCGCAGCCGTGCTCTACCGGGACTTCAAACGCACTCGCGATGACATGACAGTTATAGTAGCCAAGGTAAGAGAAGCAGCGTGAGTTATCCAATCCTGACGACGGAAGTCCGCTTTGAACAAGACATCGTACAAGTACGCCAAAGAGCTCGCCAAATTGCTAAAGGGCTGGGATTCGATTCCCAAGTACAAACCCGCATCGCCACAGCAGTTTCCGAAATTGCCCGCAATGCTTTCAAATATGCAGGCGGTGGCAAAGTAGAATTCATTGTGGAAGGGGAATCGCCCCAAGTTTTTCGGACTCGGATTTCTGACACGGGGCCGGGAATTGCTGATTTAGCGGCTGTGTTAAGCCCCAATTTTCGATCGCAAACCGGCGCGGGACTCGGTTTAGCAGCAGCGAAACGGTTGATGGACGAAGTGAAAATCGACTCTCGGCCCGATCGCGGAACGGCTGTACAATTAATTAAACAGTTTTCCAAAAATATGCCTGCGCTGAGTGCGATCGAACTAAATCAATTAGTTGACAAACTAGCGCGCCAAATTCCCGAAGATCCCTATGCCGAAATTCAGCAGCAAAATCAAGAATTACTACGCACTTTAGACGAACTCCGCCAGCGTCAAGAAGAACTCGTACAATTAAATCAACAGCTAGAAGATACCAATCGCGGAGTCCTAGCACTTTACGCTGAATTGAACGACAAAGCCGAATCTCTCCGGCGCGCCAGCGAACTCAAAACCAGCTTTCTCTCCAATATGAGCCACGAGTTTCGCACTCCCCTAACGGCAATTATGAGCCTTTCCGAAATATTGTTAAATCGCCTCGACGGAGAACTTTCAGCCGAACAGGACAAGCAAGTAAATTACATTTACAAATCCGCCGAGTCTCTCGCAGAACTTGTCAACGACTCGTTAGATTTAGCCAAAGTGGAAGCCGGAAAACTAACTGTTCGCTTGGCTGATTTTGAAGTCGAAGATTTGTTCAGCGCCCTGCGAGGAATGATGCGCCCCCTGCTTCCCCAAAACTCTGCCGTTTCTATAATTTTTGAAGATCCTCTCGAACTTCCAATCCTCACAACCGACGAGGGAAAAGTTTCTCAGATTTTGCGAAATCTGATTTCTAATGCCCTCAAATTTACCGCAGCAGGTGAAGTTAGAGTTGCTGCGGAAATAGGAGAGGAGGGAACAGTTACTTTTTCAGTAGCAGATACGGGCATAGGAATTCCTCCAGCCGACCAAAGGCGGATTTTTGAAGAATTTGTCCAACTCGAAAACCCCTTGCAGAATGGCGTCAAAGGCACGGGATTGGGATTGTCTCTGTGCAAAAAACTGGCGGAATTTCTGGGGGGAAGTATTGAAATCACAAGTTCACCCGGAGTGGGTTCGACTTTTTTTGTCACACTGCCAATTCTGTATCCTGGGGAGGAAGAAAACCCTTTGGAAATGTCCCCTGCTAAGGGAGATGAAATACCGCTGGCAAACGCAAATTCTCGTAGCTTGCGGGGTTGCGGGCGATCGCCAGCGGCGGATTCAGCAGCCAAAGTTTTGATTGAGGAGGATGAAGATAGTTTTTCGGTATTTGCTGAAAAACTTGCTGGGAGAAATTCATTGTACTGCGATATAGGTCGCCGACGGCGCTGAAGGTTGGGTTCGGCTGCTCTTTGAGCAACCGCAAGCAATTTTTATCGACATTATGATACTCACTGAAAGCATCCAGGATACCCGCCACGTGATTCATCCGTGGAAAAATAAAAAACCTGTATCCGATGAAACTGGCCGAACGTATTTATCTCGCGCAAGTCAATGCTTCAATTCTAAAATCTAAAATCTAAAATCTAAAATCGATTGACTGAATTTGACGTTTTGGAAGAGTTGAAAGGCGATCGAACTACTTGTCAAATACCTGCTATCGTGATGAATTCCAAACATTTTGGGTTACATCACTTTTTTGCTGTGCGGGATGCTAGGATTTCACGATAAAAAATATTATTCCGATGCGAAGGGAAACGATATCAGGAATTGTAGCTTTTGAGCACTGAAGTCCGATGCTGCAAACCTAATTATATTTTTTCACCGAATTTTATATGGTTCGTAAGGATCGCGAATTAAATAACTTACAATTTTAATTGTTATTGTGGGATGGGCGGGACGCCCGTCCAAAACGGACGGGCGGGACGCCCATCCCACAAACTTGTGGAAGTTATTTAATTCTCATTCCTCAGAGAGTTAATTTATAGCAGGCAAGATTTATTTAATTTGCAACAGAATTTAACCTTTGTGCTGTAAAATGTAGCAGTTCTCAGTTGCCGACTATATAGTAGGGACTTACCGATGGCCTGTTTTCGTGTGGGCGATCGGCTAAAATCCAGGATAAATCTTGTTCTTAGCAAAGTCTCGATTAATAAAAATAATGCAACAGTAGACCCGGAATCCAAACCCATACAAAATAAGCCATTCCCAATTCTAAAATCTAAAATCTAAAATCTAAAATGGTATGACTTTCATCTCGCTTCAATATGCGCTGTTTCTGTTAGTTTTGTTCGGGGCTTACTGGTTGGTTCCGCTGCAGTGGTGGCGACTGTTCATCATGTTGGCGGGTAGTTTGATTTTTTACGCTTCGCTGCAAATTTGGTACATTCCTTTGCTGTTAGTCGCTGCTTTGTTTAATTACTGCTTGGGGATGGCGATTGGGGAACCTCTGGATTGGCGGATTGCTAATGAATCTTGGAACCGCCGCCGTTTGTTGCTGCTGTGGATAGGCATCTGCCTGAATGTGTTGCTGCTTCTGGGCTTTAAGTATGTGCCTTTTTTATTGAGTTCGATCGGCACTTTGTTCAATTGGCCTGTAGCTATCGACGGGGCTGACTGGGTGAAAAGTCACGTCATCGCACCCCTGGGATTGAGTTTCTTTTGCTTTGAGTGCATTGCTTATTTGATTGACGTGTACCGAGGCGCGCCTGCTGCTACTTCGCTGCTGCACTTTGCTGCTTACAAGTTGTTTTTTCCCAAACTGATTTCCGGCCCGATTACTCGGTATCACAACTTGATATATCAACTGAAAACCCAACAATTTCCAACGCCCGATCGCATTTCTGAGGGACTTTGGACGATCGCCTTTGGTGCAGTAAAAAAAGGTCTTTTCGCAGATAACTTGGGAATTTATGTCGATTTAAGCTTTACCAATTTACAGCGGGCGGGTAGCGAGGATTTGTGGCTGGCGATTTTGGCTTACGGGCTGCAACTTTATCTCGATTTTAGTGGCTATGTTGACATGGCGCGCGGTACTGCTTTGCTGCTGGGTTGGTATTTGCCACCAAATTTTGATTTTCCTTATTTTAGTGCCAGCATAGCTGATTTTTGGCGACGCTGGCACATGACTTTAGGCGATTGGCTACGCAATTATTTGTATTTTCCTTTGGGCGGTTCGCGAGTCGGTTTGTGGCGCACTTGTCTGAATTTGTCTATTGTCATGTTAATTGCGGGAATTTGGCACGGGGCGGCTTGGGGATTTATTGTGTGGGGGGTTTTACACGGTTTAGCTTTGGCGGTTCACAGGCTGAGTGATGTGCTGTTTAAGCGGTGGCGGATCGAGTTTTTGTGGGAAAATCCGATCGGGATTGCGATCGGTTGGCTGTTGACTCAGGCGATGGTTTTTGGTAGTTGGATATTTTTCCGACTTCCCGATTTAAAGGATTCTGGATGGGCGATTTCGCATTTGTGGGGACACACTGCTGACGTGCAGTTTGCTGAGAAAGTTTATGTAGAAGCTTTGGGTTTAGATAGAGTGAGTTTAGCTTGGATTTTGGCTGCTTTGGCTGTGGCGATGCTGGGGAATTATGCGTTGAGTCGGGGTTTGAAATTAGAGTTAAATTGGCCGATGAAATTGGTGTTAGTGCCGCTTTGTTTGTATGCGGTTTGGGTGTTGGCTCCCGAAGGCGGTTTGCCTTATATTTATTTTGATTTTTAGGGTATTATTTAAGTCGCCTTCTGAACAGGCTTTCCGGTCTGTTCCACAAAGAGTAGATTTTCTTGTGGAACAGGCCGGAAAGCCTGTTCTTGAGAATGGTGCAAGATGTCAGTCGAAGTGATTCCCCGCTACCTATTAGTGTCAACTTAAGCTTTTTGTTCGCCAGTCCTCCCGCTCACCCAATAGTCCGCCAGGGAATGAATTCCCTGTCTCATAGCTAAAGTCCTCTCAAAGAGGACTGAAGAACTCATTAGTCCTCATCGCGAGGAATTTCGCTTTGAGGCTCTTGTTTCAACCGCTGCCGGACTGAGGGTTTAACGTTAAGTTGACATCAATGCCCGCTACCCTACAACTGATAAGAACACCAGTCACTCCAGCTACCTACATAAAGTTTAGCATCGGGAATTCCGGCAATTTCTAAAGACAGTAAATTGACGCAAGCCGTCACCCCGGAACCGCAATAAACAATAATTTCTTCAGCTTTTTCTAATTCTGTCCACCGCTGTTTTTGTTCGGATGCCGATCGCACTTTTCCAGTTTCATCCGTCACCCCTTGCCACGGATAGTTAACCGCACCCGGAATGTGACCTGCAATGGGGTCGATCGGCTCCCGCAAACCTTCATATCTCTCGCTTTCTCGCGAATCAACCAAAATCTTTCCCGGCAAGTCTTTACGCGCTTTTACCGCCTCAATATCTACCGCCAAATCCGGCTGCAATTGAGCAACAAATTTACCCTCGCGGGCGTCTGGCAAAATATTTGTTACCGGATAGCCCGCCGCTTTCCAGCCGCTGAAACCGCCGTCTAACAAAGCGACTTTGCTGTGTCCCATATATCGCAGCAGCCACCACAAGCGAGCTGCAAAAGCCAGTCGCGAATCGTCATAGGCGACGACTAAAGTTTCTGGTGAATTAATGCCGATCGCGCTCAATTTATCAGCTAATTCTTCAATGTTTGGCAGCGGATGTCTACCGCCGTGTTTGCCCACAGCACTCGCGAGATCGCGGTTTAAATCTAAATAGAAAGCTCCGGGAATGTGACTTTCTTGATATTGTTTTTGTCCCAATTCAGGGTCGGCAAGGGAAAAACGACAGTCAATGATTACCACTTGCGGATTGTCGGTATTGGTGGCTAACCATTCAGGAGAAACGATTAAAGTGTTGTCAGTCATAAGTATTCAAATCTATATTTTAACATTTATCGGGAAGGAGCTTTTTTCTCTGGTTCTGCTTTATCGGTACGAGATTTTTTAGAAGTTTGTTTCTCCGAAGCTCTTTTTTCAGAATTGGATTTTTTAGGAGTTGCTTTTTCCGAAGGTGATTTTTCGGCTGGTGCGGGAGTTGGAGTTGGCTGAGGGGGAGTTACTGCTGCTTCTTGAGCGTAAAGCAGATATTTCTGATACTCGATTACTTTTGCTTGAGCTAGTTGATGGTTGGGGCTAGAAACTGGTACTCTTCTCATTAATGAGACGGCTTCTTGCCAACGATCGATAACTGTACTCCAATCTTCCTTGGTTTTTGCCGATCGCCCTAATTCTGCTGCTTTGAGTGCGCTGTTAACGGCTTCTCGAAAAGTATCTGGTGCAGCATCCGGTGCAGTTGCTAAATCTGCTGTTTCACCCGGATTATTCCCCGCAGTTGCTGCTGGCTGGTTCAAAATTTTACCGACAAACGCCACCACGGCGATCGCCAACATACCCGTTACTAGCCCGACTACAATGAAAGTCGATCGCAGTCGGTTCTCAAATGCAGCAAGTTCCGACGGTTTTTCCTCCTCAATATTGTTCTCCATCTCTGTGCGATCGTCCATATTAACCACAGCAGTATTTGGTACAGATTCTCCTCCAAAGCTCTGTGGTTCAAAAGTGCTATTCTCCCAACTAAACTCTTGACTCCAAGCAGCAGCAATCTGACCGCTTTCTCGGCCCTCAACCTTCACTTTGCGAATCGAATCCGGCTGCAAATTCGTCAGCTCGGTGCGAACAAAATCAACTAATGTATTTTCTATGGGTACCTGCTCGGCCTCAAGAATTACATCCAAACAGTCGCCGTCGAGATTAGCGGAGGCTGTGATGCCTTCAGATTGCAACTGGCTGTTGAGCCAAGATGCGATCGCAGTGGCAATATCTCCCTGCTTGGCAAGTTCCTGAAAATTAAGCTCTGTCATAGCTGGACACCTGATAATGCAGAAGGAATGAAAAATTCATAAATAGTTTTTTTAAGTTAAAAACACCCTAACTGAAATTCAATGAATAGTATAATATATCGCGGCAAATCCCAGCCCAAAGATGCAAATTCTCACTCTCGCTCCCCCTGGCATCCCTTGGGGAATGACTTGCATTGCTTGGCTTTAAGCCGAACTCAGGTTTGTAGTGAGGAATGCAAGTCGTCTTGCTCAGCCGCCAAATACTGCTGCTGCAACCAGGTTTTTGATACCGGGCGCGCCAGTCCAGATATTGCCAGCGTCGCCCCTACAACCAGCATCCGGCTGGAAAAATGCTCGATCGCGCGGATTCGAGATTTGAGATTAAAAAATTGTGCGATCGCAGTGCCATCGGCGGACAGCGAGTGATATCATCATTTAGTCAATATTCAATTTTTTATAGCAAATAACTCGATCGCACAATGGTAGCAATAGCAATTTTAGCGGCTGGACGCGGCACGCGCATGAAATCTGACTTGCCTAAAGTTCTACACGAATTAGGCGGTCGATCGCTAGTTGAGAGAGTCCTCCAAAGTTGTCAAGAAATTCAAATTACCAGGCGACTTGTCATCGTCGGTTATCGAGGTGAACTCGTTAAAGAATCCCTGATTCGAGGTCAAGAAAGATCAGGAAAAAATCCTCAATCTCCTCCCCTAGAATTTGTCGAACAAACCGAACAATTGGGAACCGGTCATGCCATCCAACAATTGCTGCCTCACTTAGAGGGATTTCAAGGAGACTTGCTGGTCTTAAATGGGGATGTACCTTTGCTGAGGGCAGAAACTATCAAACAATTGATGGCCATTCACAAACAGCACAAAAACTCTGCTACTTTATTGACAGCTAATTTACCGAATCCCCAAGGGTACGGACGAGTATTTACCGACAGTCAAAACTTAGTCCAGCAAATTGTCGAACACCGCGACTGCACACAAGCTCAAAAGCAAAATCACCGAATTAATGCAGGTGTTTACTGCTTTCACTGGCCGGATTTAGAGAAAATTTTGCCAGAATTGAAGGCAGATAATGACCAAAAAGAATATTACCTAACTGATACGGTAAATTTCCTCAGCCCCGTGATGGCGGTGGATGTGGAAGATTATCAAGAAATATTGGGAATTAACGATCGCAAACATTTAGCCACAGCTTGCGATATTTTGCAAACGCGGATAAAGGACAAGTGGATGACGGCGGGAGTGACGCTGCTCGATCCCAACAGCATCACGATCGACGATACCGTAGAGTTGCAGCCGGATGTCGTAATTGAACCGCAAACTCACTTGCGGGGAAATACTTCGATCGCCTCCGGGAGTCGCATTGGCCCCGGCAGTTTGATCGAAAACAGTCAGATTGGGGAAAATGTGACTGTGCTTTATTCAGTGGTTTCTGACAGTATGGTTGCTGAAAATTCGCGAATTGGCCCTTACGCACATTTGCGGGGACACGCAGAAATTGGGGCTAACTGTCGCGTCGGCAATTTTGTAGAATTGAAAAATACTCAAATAGGCGATCGAACTAATGTCGCTCACTTGTCTTATTTAGGCGACGCGACTTTGGGAGAAAAAGTCAACATCGGTGCGGGGACAATTACGGCGAATTATGACGGAAAAAACAAGCACAAAACTCAAATAGGCGATCGGAGTAAAACGGGTTCTAACAGCGTGCTGGTTGCACCGATAACTTTGGGGGAAGATGTTACTGTAGCGGCGGGTTCTGTGGTGACAGAAGATGTGCCGAATGATTGTTTAGTAATGGCTCGTTCCCGGCAAGTTGTCAAACCAGGTTGGAAGTTGAAGGAATGAGAATTAAATAACTTCCACTCTTGAAAGTGGGATGGGCGTCCCGCCCGTCATGAGTGGACGGGCGGGACGCCCATCCCACAATAAAAATTAAAATTGTCAGTTATTTAATTCGCGCTCCGAAAGAACCTAAAAAGTGAACGATTGTTCACTTTTTAGATGATCAGTTTCCACCCAATTGCGAGTTTCGCACTCGATACCAAAGAAACCGGGTTTTTATAACGGAAGCGATCGCACTCTAGGAGAGATTTTGCTAAAAAACCCGGTTTCTGCGTAAGTCTCCAACCTTGAGAAATCGGGTCGATCGCGAGCAGCTATTTTTGGTTATTTTGCTGGTGCAGATAGTTGTTAATCGCTTTGGCGATTTTTGCTTGCTGGTATGGGTTCATAGTGCGGGGTAGGGAGATGCGAGAGCCTCCACAAACTAACAGTCTAACTTCGTACCAAATGTCATGCTCCCGATCTTTTGTTCGCTCGACTTCCACGCCATAAATCTCGCACAGAGAGTATTGAATTAGCTTAGTTCCCAACAAACCCTGCTGTTTAACAGTCAGGGCATTTAAAGTTGTATCAAAGCTATAAATTTCCTTTTTTCCGAAGGCTATTACTGCTATCCCTGCTGTCACAAATATGGCTCCTATCCCTAGAAACCAACTGTCGAGTAGCTTTAATTCCAGCAATCTGCGCTCCGCATTTTTAACAAAAGAATTGATGTCCGAAGCAATAGCGTCTTGGGTTCCCCAATTAGGGGAGTTAGCAGTGAAAGGAACATAGCCAGCATCAGTCCGAAGTACAACTTTGCTGGTGTAGGCCGCTCTGACAACTTTTGCTCCCTGCAAAGAAGCAAGCTGAATTTCTTGAATCTTCGATCCCAGCAAGCTCGATCGCACCAACTGACAATTCCCTTGTGTTCCTTGCACTCTGTGACAATACAGGCTTGCCAAATTGTAATCAAACGCCGCCAATTTCAGTCCAAATACCATTAACAAACAGCTAGGTAGCCAAAAATCAAATACGCCACGAGTCTGAATTTTTAATTCAGTCGCTGTTTGCTCGATTATTTTCATTTATTTTACCCTGAGATTAAACAAAGGATATTAGAGGCCCTATCTTTGCTGGGATGCGCCCTATTGTTAACTTATATGTTATTTGAAGTTTGTCCTATGACCTGAGCCTTTTGATCTTGCTAAGATATTAGCACTAAAATGTCTCGCGCACAATAACTGTAGCGAGTATAGGTGCGGGTGGCTTTGAGATAGCTTTCCGTCATTTCTCCCTGGTGATGGACTTGGGCGATTGCCTACGCGATATAGCAATCCTCGCATCATTTGCATAATTATTGTAGGGGCAATCCCACGCCCGGTTGCCCGATAGATAGGGGGTAGGCACTCTTAGCACTACCCCTACCAATTTATCTGAATATTTAGGATTGCTATAGCTAGGGTTCACTGATTTGTAGGGCAAATACATTGCTAACCGTGCGATTATCCTTAATCGAGATATAGCTGCGAATCAAGTCAGCCATTTTGTATTGTTCTGTTAGTGAATAGCTTCTTAAACAGATGATATCGCCCCCGAACATCCACAAATCAACATAATAACTACGATTTCCCTCGCTATCTCCTATTTCCTCTAATTCCACCGCAGAAATATCGCGAGTTGAGCATTCGGTAACATCATGAAGCCATACACCCCGTCGTTTAATGGTCATTTTGCTAAGAGTTTTATCAAAAATATATGTTTCATCTATCGCCCCGTCCAACAAAGACAGCGAAAACAACAGAAAGATACCTCCACCTATCCAATTTGATACTAAAATAATCTGCAATAATCCCATAACGATAAAGGGGGAAATTAAGAGAAAACCATCCCAAAAGCTCGCTGTTTTAATTATTAATTTATTTGGTGTTTGCTTGATGATTTTCATTGTGCAATGTGATGTTTTTAACTACATTGTGAATCACTTATCTATTCGCTGTATGCAAATTTTACTGCACCGATTATTATTTAACACTGCTTTGGACGATCGCACTTTTGGTGTTGTAAACAGCCTTGACAGCATAAGCCTCGCCGGGACGTATATGTAAAGCTCTGTTAAAATTGATTAAAGCGGTTTGATAGTCTCCCCGATCGTAGTAAATATAGCCGACTTTCATCAATTGTTTGAAGTCAGAATTTTGAGCAGCAACACGTGCAGAATTAGGATTATTTACAGATGCAGCAGAAGTAGGAGATGGCTCTAAAGCAGGAGATAACTCTTGATTGGGTGATGGAGAAGTGTTGAAACCAGAAGGAAAAGAAGAGGGCGATTGCTCGTTATACCCCTGCTCTACATTAGATCCAGAGCCAGAGATTTTTACAAAATTTTTGCCATAAAATACTGAAGTAGTAATGCCTCCCAATACAAACATCAACAATCCAGCACATTGAATTAAGAAGGTTTTTCTAATTTTTTCATTGCTCCAATTTTTGATATAAAAAACCAATGATGCCAATGGGACAAGCAAGTAAAGCACTCCCCAAATAGTTTCCTCTCCAAAAGCTTGAACTAATCCCCAAAAATAGCCAACAAGACTTAAAACTAAACCTAGGATAAAAAATAAGGCGATCGCAATTCCCGGCATTTTCTATTTCTCCAGTAGATGTATACTTATTTTGACAACTGTAAAAGAGCGGATTTTCAACCTGAAACTCTTTCCCCTGTTTGCTGTGTTAAAAATAGATTAGCGGTGACAACAGTTCGATCGCGCACAGCGAATGTTAGGATTTAGGTTAGGAATTTGACTAGGAACTCGATCGCGACTGCCGCAAATGATACTCTCAACCCTCGATCGACCCGAAGAACCATTTGCACGCGCCAGCAAAGGCTGGGACATCCAAAAGCTTTACACCGACTTGGCAAATGCCAAACAACAATTCGCCCCCCACACCAGAAGAGGGCTGACACCTGTAGAAAAGCGGCACCTCTGCGGCTTGTTGTGCGGCTACAGCCCAGCCGAAATTGCGGTATTTCTCAACAAACAAATCAAAGGTGTAGAAGTTGACTTGTCAAAAACTTTGTACAGATACATAGAATTATTGACAAATCGGCCCCGAAATGCTCTTAAAAATTGGAGAGATGCGATCGACTGGCTGGAAATAGCCGGATATAAAACGCAGCCAAAAACCTCAACCGGCGCCATATTAAAAGCTACTCTCCACCATTCAGACAGGATTTTGTCTGCAGCTATCAGTCCCGACGGACAATTCCTCGCAACGGGATCAGAGGATAGTACAGTGAAAATTTGGAGTTTGCACAGCGGGGAACTGCAGCAGACAATTTTCGGACATTCAACAGCCGTATTGCTAGTGGCTTTCAGTCCCGCCAGCAAAACGCTGCTGACACGATCGCGCGCGGGTACAGTCAAACTCTGGAACCTGCAAAACGGCCAACTGCTGAAGCGTTTGGCAGAGGTACACCGCCACGAATCCGTCGCCGTAAGCCCCGACTGGCAAATTTTGGCGATCGGCACCACCCGCAGCACTGTCAAGCTTCAGCACCTCAACAGCGGCCAACTGCTGCAAGTTTTGGCAGGCTATCAAGGGGATGACATAAGTGCGATCGCCCTGAGTCCCAACGGAAAAATGCTAGTAGCCAGCGGCCTCAATGCAGCCAGCGGTTTCTGTCGCGCCACAGTCACTTTGTGGGAATTGCCGGGAGGCGAAGTGAGACGAACATTTGGCAGCGAAAATTATGTAGCGATTTCTTCCGATAGCCAAATTCTTGTCAATCATGGTGGCCAAACTATCAAACTCTGGAATTTGCAAACAGGCGAATTATTGCATTCGCTGCAAACAGCAATTCGCATCACTTCCGCCGCCGCAATTAGCCCCGACGGGAAATACTTTGCAGTGGGGTGTTTTGACGGTACTGTTAGACTTTGGAATTTTCGCGGCGAATTGCTGCACACTTTAGATGGACATTCTAGCCCTGTGTCTGCGGTGGCGATCGGGCTTTTGGGCGAAACTCTCGTCAGTGGCGGAGAGAATGGTACTGTTAAACTTTGGCAACTGCGGATTGAAGATTAGAGAGGTGACGGGCCATGATTAAATTATTGGAGTATAATTGATTTAAGGTTTTTGAGAGGGGCCCAGACAATGAATGTTACCCTAACACCAGAACAGGAAAAATACGTGCTCTCGCAATTACAAGGTGGCAACTATGACAGCGTTCAGGAACTAATTAGCGAAGCATTGCAACTGCTAGAAGAAAGAAATCGTGCACTGAAACAGCAGCGTCTGGCAGAACTCAGACAAAAAATTGCTAGCGGCACTGAGCAAATTGCTCAAGGAAAAGTGACTGATGGTGAAGTAGTTTTTGCCAGATTGCAGGAAAAAATTCGCTCAATTTCTGAGTCTGGATTATGAGCAGCTATTCTTTCTCAGATGATGCAATTCAAGATTTAGATGACATTTGCTCCTTCTATTGCTGGTAATAATTACAGTTCGGCCAGTAAGCTTTTTGATAGGATTCGAGAACGATGTAAAGTCACGGCGGATTTTCCTAATATGGGTAAAAATTATAGCCAGCTATCTCCCAGCTTGCGAGGATTTATTGTCGATGATTACATCGTTTTTTATTACCCCTGAGAAGATGGAATTGATGTAGTTCGCGTAGTGAATGGATACCGCGACTTGGAATCTCTTTTTTCAGATTCGGATGAAGGATAGGACGAGCGCATTTTCAGAACTCATTGCATAAAATGTCGCCATATTGCTAGAAGTGAGAAAGGAATGAGTAAAACTAAGGATCGCGAATTAAATAACTTACAATTTTAATTGTTATTGTGGGACGCCCATCCCACAAACTTGTGGAAGTTATTTAATTCTCATTCCTAACGCAGATCGAACTCCCCGACTTCTTGGAGAAGTCGAGGATCGGAATCACCGATTAAGAACCATTTTTAAGCAATGAAAATCAGCGTTCCCTTGCTCATTTCCAAAGTATCGCCCATTTGCATACCATTGTGAAAAGCACCCAAAATCACCTCGCTAGTTTTGCCGAAAGCGATCGCCCCGCTAGCATCAATTCCAATTGCGCCAAAATCCCGTTGACGTTCGTCAGCTTCAGCAAAAGAACGCTCAAAAGCAGCTTTCAAACTCAAACCATCCGTTACCCGAATTACAATTCGCGCGGCCAAACACTCGTCCATAATGTGCTCGCCAATCCCCGTACAGCTTACCGCCGCACTCCCTGCCGCGTAATTTCCCGCCGGCATCGCCGAGTCACTAACCCGCCCAATCCGCTCAAAACCCTTGCCACCAGTCGAAGTCCCAGCAGCCAAGCGTCCATGCACATCCAAAGCTACGACTCCGATCGTACCCACACCGGCCGGTTCGGCAACCACGTCAGCCATTGCTTTGCTAAAATTGCCTTGGCGTTCCTGCATCCACTCGTGCAAACGCAAATCCGTCATCGGATCGTAAATCGGCAAGTGAAGTTCTCGCAGCAATTCTGCCGAACCAAAATCAGAGAGAACCCGATCGTCCGAAGTCTGCAAAAATTTAGCAAGTTCGATCGGATTTTGAACGCGAGAAACATTTATCGCCCCGCTGAAACGCTGCATCAAACCGTCCATCAGCGAAGCACTCATCCGAATTTGACCGTCCGACTGCACCACAGAACCAGTACCGGCATTGAATCGCGGGTCATCTTCCAACAATTGGCACCCCCGCACCACTGCATCTACGGCACTTGCACCGTCTTTCAGCAGCGGATAAACTTCCTCCAAAACATCGTAAAGCGATTTCCGCACCGCCTCAATTCCGCCTTTACTGTGTAGAGAACTGCCGGCACCGCCGTGAATAACTAGCTTTGGTTGCACTTGTTGCGATGCCATAATTTATAACCTAATAACCTAAAATTTTTCCTTTGCAATCTTAGCTTTGTTCGAGCAACTTGCCCTAACTTCTTAATCTTGAGCCGCCAAACGGCGGCGACGACATCGTTCGGAGCAGTATTTGACCTCATCCCAGCAGTCGGCCCATTTTTTGCGCCAAGTAAAAGGTCGATCGCATACCGGGCACATTTTTGTCGGTAAATCAGATTTCGATCGTTGCTTAGCCATGCTAATTTTGACAATAGATTAACTAATTCCCATCTTGTACCATTTTTATGAACAGGCAAGATGCCTGTTCCACAAGAGTTAAATTTGATTGTGGAACAGGCATCTTGCCTGTTGCTAAGGAAACAACCTAATTTCTACCAAACACCTCCCCAAATAAAAATGCTCGAAACGGCCGACGCCAACATCCGAATAGTTTTAGTCGAACCGGCAGGCCCATTGAATGTCGGTTCTGTTGCCCGCGTCATGAAAAATATGGGTTTGCACCAATTAGTTTTGGTAAATCCCCAATGCGATCATTTAGGGGAAGAAGCCCGACTGATGGCAGTTCGCGCCGCCGACATATTGGAAACGGCGAAAGTAGTCGAGAGTTTGCCCGCTGCTTTGGTTGGGTGTGTCAGAGCGATCGCAACTACAGGGGATGATAGTCGATCGTTGCCAACACAACTAGAAGAACCCGCAGAGGCCTTGCCTTGGCTCCTAGAAGCCCCCAGCGCCCTCATTTTCGGCCGAGAAGACTGCGGCTTGACCAATGCCGAATTAAACCGCGCTCAACGCCTGATCCGCATTCCCAGCAGCGATGCCTACACATCTCTAAATCTCGCCCAAGCCGTCGCTATCTGCTGTTACGAACTATACCGGGAAGAAGGAAGAAGGAAGAAGGAAGAAGGAAGAGGGAAGAGGGAAGAAGGAACAGGGAAGGAAGAAGAAGATGCCTCGTTCCCCGGCTCAGCCGGGGAACGCATATCCAGAGGCTCTGCCTCTTCAATACCCCATGCCACAGATAATTTATCAACTTGTTACCAAGAACAACTTGCCACCCGCCAGACAGAAAATCTCTCAATTCCCCTCGCCAGTGCTCCCTTGGAAAATTTAGAGGGATATTACCAGCAACTAGAAACGCTTTTACTCAAAATAGGATATTTGCAGCAGCACACAGCAGCAAGCCGGATGGAAAAATTTCGGCGTTTGTACAACAGGGCTTATCCGACAGTGGATGAAGTCGCCATGCTGCGGGGCGTCCTCCGCCAAACAGAATGGGCAATCAAAAGTTACCCACGAGAGGCAAATTCTGATACTCTGGATGGGGCGTTGCCGGAAAATCCAACAGATAGCTAGGAGAACTTTCCTGTACCCACTTGTCACCTTCAAAACAGGGTTTCTTGACTAAAAACCTAAGCTTTGCGATAATTTGCGGGCAATAAACCCGGTTGCTGATACCATGCAGCGTCTGGGGTAAATCTAAAATCTAAAATCTAAAATCTAAAATTGATTGGCTGACAAGCGGAAAAATCTTAAACTTGAACTTTACATTAGTGATGAAGGAGTAAGACGTGGCAGAGCGGTTTCCCAAAGGATCGATATTATCGGTGATATCCTCGTCGATATCCTCTCCCAACTCCGGCTCAAAGCAGCCTAAGTCCGGCAAAGCAAGTCAGTCTGGCAACTCGGGCCGCCGCCGCCCTCCCCAACCGCAAAACGGCAATCCAGAAATTCGATCGCCCGAACCTGCAACTTTGCCACCGCAACAGGGCCGGGGCAGCAGAATTGGAGCCAATTCTCCCACATCTTCGGAAGAATTTACTACACAAGACTTTTTATCCGATCCTCGATCGGCAATTAACCCCAGAAAACCCAGAACCAGCAAAACTCCGCAGTCGAAGACTCGCCAACCACGCAAAAAAGGCCTCGCTGCTGTCGATATGTTCCAGTTTCCAGATCCGACTCTGGAGCGGGAAAATGTGAGTTCGATCGCCAGCAATCCCAACACCCAGATCCCAACAGCCACTCCCCCTACCACCCGTGGAAGTCGTCCCACTTCGCCCCCAGTTCGCATTCCAGACACGGTAATCCCCCCAGATGTCAAAAAACCCCCCGTGCCTAAACCGCGTCCGCAAGCGAGCCAGAAACCGGGCAAACGCTCTGCACCTCGGAGCGTGCCGCCGTTGGTGTATGCTACTCGCTTGCTGATTCTGGGAGTTGGGATAGCGGTAATTTGCGGTACGCTGCTGTCGGTGGTAAATGCTGTGAGTCGAGCATCGACTGTAGCGACAGAAGAACAAACCACCACAGGGCAGAACAACCCAGCCGATAGCGCATCTGCGGCACCAGCAGCCCCAGAAGTGCTGCAACTGAATCAAGAATTAGCGGCTTTGAAAACCAAAGTTCAAGTTTTAGCAACAGAAAATCCTAGTTTAACAGCCGGAATATTTCTAGTCGATTTAGATACTGGAAGCTACCTAAATTTTAATGGCGATACTGCTTTTGCTTCAGCTAGCACAATTAAAGTACCAATTTTAGTAGCTTTTTTCCAAGCAGTAGATGAGGGCAAAGTGCAGTTAGATCAGGTGCTGACGCTGAAGTCCGAACACATTGTCGGCGGTTCTGGGGATATGCAAGACGAGTCTCCGGGTAAGAAGTATTCGGCTTTGGAAGTTGCCCAAAAGATGATTGTTGTCAGTGACAATACGGCGACAAATATGATGATTGAGTTGTTGGGAGGTGCTGAGGTTTTGAATCAGCATTTTGCAAATTGGGGTTTGAGTACCACGGTTCTGCGTAATAATTTGCCAGATTTGGAGGGTACTAATACTACCAGTCCGAAGGATTTGATTAATATCATCGCCCAGATCGATCGGGGTAATTTGGTATCGGTGAAATCGCGCGATCGTATTTTGCAAATCATGCGACAAACTAGAAATGATTCTTTGCTGCCGAAAGGTTTAGGCGAAGGTTCAATTATTGCTCACAAAACCGGCAACATTGATACAATTCTTGCGGATGCCGGTATGGTGGATTTGCCGAACGGTAAGCGTTATTTGGTGGCGGTGATGGTGAAGCATTCGCCGGAAACAGAGAAGCCAGCTCAAACATTGATTCGGGAGATTTCTCGGATGAGTTACCGCTATTTGTACGGTGGGGAAACGCCAGCCGATTCAAAAGTTAAAATTAAAAATTGAAAATTCAACCGGGTTTTTTCCGGCTATTGTTGTAGACTTTATCAAACTATAAACCAGTTGGTATTATGAAACTAAACATTCGACTTGCTTGTCTAGTAGCGCTCTCAATTTTAGCTGTGGGAGTCTTCCCTACCTTGAGTAATGCTAATCCTGCTCCTGAATCTGAGACGGACGGCGTGAGAGCGATCAACAATAATATCGAACTCAATCGGGCGAAAAACTTAGCCCGTCAAGCAGCAGAAAGGGCTAATGGGGGTTTAGGCAACTATCGAGCTGAAGCTTCTATGCACGGTATTTCTAGGGAATCGCCGTTTGTAGACAATGGCGATGGAACTTGGACTTTTACTTTTAAGGGTTCCAAGCCTGGTTCGTCTGTCTTTACTGTAGAAACGGTTGTTACGGTTTCTCAAGATGGAAGGGTGAGAGTCGATTACAACGGGCAAATTCGCGAGTTATCTCCATTGTGAATAACTGTGGAAATATCGGGCTATGCAGTTTCAATCCTCGATCGGGATTTAAGCTAACGGCATTTTTTCCCTTTGTTACAATCAAGGGAATTCCCCTCCTCACATCAGCACTAATGCAAATTATCCTAGAAGTTCCCGATATCCTCGGCGAAAAACTGCAACAATTGGGCGATCGTCTCCCGGAAGCCCTGGATCGCGCACTTCGGGAACTCGCCCCCGCAGAAACCATTCCCTACCAAGACGATCGCCAAATAGTGGAACTGCTAGCCAGTCAACCCAGCCCAGAAGAAATCCTCGCAATCCGCCCCACACCTGCGTTGCAAGCCCGCATGAGCGAACTGCTCGATCGCAATAAATCCGGCACTATTTCGGCCAGAGAGGAAGTCGAACTCGATCGCTATTTGCTGTTAGAACATTGGGTGCGTTTAGCCAAAGCTCACGCCTACAAACGCTTACAGACAGAAGCATGAGTTATGTACCAGCCACTGTGCGTCGCGTCGTCACCCAACGCGCCGGAGACCAATGCGAGTATTGTCGATTTCCCCAAACGGCTTCACTCTTTGCCTTTGAAATGGAACACATCATTGCTGAAAAACATGATGGGGTCACCGTCGTGGAAAACCTAGCGTTATCCTGTCCTTGCTGCAACCGTTTCAAAGGAACTGACCTAGGTTCTATCGACCCTGAGACTGGACAGCTAACTCCCTTTTTTAATCCCCGTCTCCAGGAATGGTCAGACCATTTTCGGCTAGAAGGAGGAGCAATCGTCCCACGGACACCAGAAGGGCGCGTAACCGCTAAAATTCTGCAATTTAACCTCCTAGAACGCATCCTCGAACGCGAGCAACTTATCAGTATTGGGGAATATCCAGCACCCAGCCCACAAACCACATAAACAGTAGGTGATTATAAAATCAACCCAACGATGCAGATTGTAGCAATAATTTAGATAAGTGGTATTACAAAACAAATGAATAATTTTAATTGTGAAAAAACCGTCTAACTGGAATAGTCTTATAGACTCATGGGGTGATTGTAATTCCCCGTATGCTTATATAGTAGCTTATTATCTTTCAAGATTTGATAGAGATGCTTATCAGAAATTGGGATTTGGTAATATGACTGATACCCATGAAAAAATAGGCTCTCTACTTGGAATTTCCGCTAATACAATCAAAAATTTGAGAGATGCCTTTGATCCTTATCATGAAAATAGGCGTAAAGGCTGGTGGCAGAGAGAGTTATGGCGTTGTGAGAAAGAAATTTATGAAGGATTTCAAGAATATTCTGAAGAAGAACTCTATGTTTTAGTTTGCAAAATTTTAACCACACCCAAGCTTGATTTTGAACAGCTTTTCGATTCTTTTAGTGTCTCAGATGATACGCTAATATTTCCTGATGAAGTCGGAGAAGTAGAGGAAACTCAAACTTTTAAAGAAGGTTCTATTCGTCAAATACAAGTTAATGCTTATGAACGAAATAATCCAGCTCGCAAAAAATGTATTGAATATTATGGGCTAAATTGTTATGTTTGCAAGTTTAACTTTGAAAAAGTTTTTGGAGAAATAGGTAAAGGTTTTATTCATGTTCACCATATAATACCTTTAGCTGAAATTAATCAAGAATATGAAGTTAATCCTATTCAAGATTTACGTCCACTATGTCCTAACTGTCATGCAATGATTCATAGGAAATATCCTCCATTTACTATTGAAGAAATTAAAGATTTACTTAGTAAAAACTGACTTCGTAGATAGATGTCCAAGATATTTTATGATACCATTTAGGCTCAAACCCTTGCCGCACCAGGCATACAGCCGAAAGATTTGACAATTCCCGCATCCAGGATAACCGCCACGTGATTCATCCGTCCAGAAATAAAAAACCTGTATCCGATCAACCAGCCCCCGAATTTATCCGTGGGGTCAATGCTTCAATCTAAAATCTAAAATCTAAAATCTAAAATCGATTGACCCCTCAAAAAAACACCTACCGATTCACGGAAATTCCAGGAACCGGAAAGCGATTAAACACTCGCGACTGCTAACTGTTCTGCCGCCTCTTTCTCGTTCATCTCGTCGAGTTTTTGCCAAACTTGCTGCATCAATTCATCCAATCCAAGTCTACTAACGGCGGAAATCAACAAAACAGGAGCGCCGCTAATTTCTTTAAGTCGGCTGATTAAATTACCGATTTCTTCGCTTTCGAGGTCGATCGCATCTACTTTATTAAAAGCCAAAATCTGCGGTTTATCGGCTAAACCACGTCTGTAAGCCTTCAATTCTTCCTGAATTGTGACATAATTGGCGATCGGATCTTCATCCGTAATATCGATCAAATGCAGCAACAACCGAGTCCGTTCGATGTGCCGCAAAAACTCGTAACCCAAACCAGCACCTTCGTGAGCCCCCTCAATTAATCCCGGAATATCAGCAAAAACAGTACCGTCGCCGCTGGGTTTTCTGACTACGCCCAAATTCGGGACTAAAGTTGTAAACGGATAATCTGCTATCTTGGGGCGGGCCGCAGATAAAGCTGAAATTAAGGTGGATTTGCCAGCATTGGGCATCCCCAGAATTCCCACTTCAGCTAATAGCTTCAATTCCAAACGCAAAAATTTGTGTTCTCCTTCTTTTCCCGGCATCGCATAATCTGGAGCACGGTTAGAATTGGTCAGAAAACACTTGTTTCCCAAACCGCCTTTGCCACCTTTGGCTACGCAAAAAGTCTGTCCGGGCGTTACTAAATCTGCTAAGATTGCCTGAGTTTCCGCGTCGTAAACTACTGTACCGCAGGGAACTTCGATCGTGCGATCGTCCCCACCTGCACCAGTCATATTTTTCGGCGCGCCCCGCTTCCCGTCATCGGCTTTAAAAATCCGGTTGTACTGAAAATCTAGCAGCGTTTGCAGGCTTTCCACCGCCACCATATACACGGAACCGCCTTTGCCGCCTGTCCCGCCACTGGGCCCGCCCGCCGGTACATACTTTTCTCTGCGAAAAGCTACCATACCGTCGCCACCTTTGCCGGCTGCGACTTGAATATCTGCTCGATCGATAAATTGCATAATTTAGTCAGTTGTCAGTTGTCAGTTGTCAGTTGTCATATCATGTCCAATCGAGCGATTAAGAGGGCGGGTTTTTGAGATTGTCAATTATTGGCAAATATTTTTCGTGAACCCGCCCCTACCTTATTAGGGGTAATCGACCGGACATGATATCACTTGTCATTGGTCAATTGTCAATTGTTAGTTGTGATTAGTCATTAGTTATTATACCAGATGCAAGTACAATATTCCCCTTTTCCTATAGTCCGCGTCGGCGGACGACAGCCAAGTTTAGTCGCGATTTACAGTTGCCGGAAAATTATAATTTTACCAATTTTTAAAAGTAGTTCAGAACCAGAGATTGTACGTGAGCATTTGTAGGGAAACGGCAATGCCGTGTCCGGCTCCTAAATTGGCGATTTTTAATAATTTGTATAAGCTTGAGGATTGTACCAAAACTGGGGTTGAATTAGTATTATCAAAGCAGATTTGATATTAGCAGGACTCACGCACAAAAACTGCATAAACCCGGTTTTTCTACTGGGGCGGATGGGTGTAATGATGTTTTTTCGTAGAAAAACCAGGTTTTTGCGTTCAGGACTAATTAGTAGTCATTGGTTAATAGTTACAGTCATTAATCCAAGATTTTACCAGAATGGCTAATGGCTAATGACTAATGACTACTAACAATAGGACGATACATCTTCCTTACATTCATCTGCCAAATAGCAGAGAGCTCGAAAGCGCATCCCGACTAACTGTTCGTAAAGCGGGTTAATCTGGCACATCGCCGGAATGTGGACGATTTTGCGACCAAATAACACGACATCTCGCTCAAACGGACACTGGGGCGGAATAATTTTACAGACAAAGTGTGCCACTTTGGGGTCGTGAATTTCCCAGCCGTCAAGCCAGTCTTTGACGGGTTGCAGGACATCTTTGTGGTGAGGTTTAGGTAGCCGAGATGAAAGGGGTGTTCCGGCGACGGGGGCGACATTGGCATCAAAGACTATTTGGCTGCTGGGCCCCTGCGGATCATCGCACTTGCTGTCTTCGATGGTGTGTCGCAGAGCTTCCAGCGCCTCTACATTGTGCCCCAAAGCTGTGCAAAACTTAGAGATTACCTCGTCTTCGCTGAGCGAGTAGGTACCGTCTGCCAAAGCTACCATGACTGCTGTCCTCAAAAAATCCTCGCCTTTGGCGGTGTCTTTCCCTAACACAGCGGCTAATTCCTCTGGGGCAATAGGTTCAAAACCCTCCTCAAAAGATACCGGGTGTAGTTCATCCTGAGTTAGATTTGCAATCATTTTTTGCTCGTCTTCGTCAAAGTTGCCGTCTGCCCAAGCAATTGTCAGCAATCCCCGCAGCCAAGCAGTAATCTCTTCATTGGTGCAGGAAGATTTAGCGTTACTCATTAGCATTTCCACTTGGATGTACCAGTCAATTTGTTCGTTTACAGCGGACTCAATATTCCCCTCCCAATAATTTTTACTGGTTTTGTGGTCGATCGACGATCTATTTGTGGAAGGTTTGTGGCCGAAGATTGCTCCAAACGCTTGTAGTGGATGTGTTAAAAGCATATTTGTTTCTGTGCAGCATCTCTGACTAGCGAGCTAATCTTTTGGCTAATCCTATTCCCTAAAAAGTCATCTATCGGGAGGAATAGGTTGGTTGAATTCATCTTAACTTTAGTTGCACCCATTGAGATGGGGATCGACTTTTATTCCAGCCGGATTGCCATTAGCAACCCAATTTTTCGCCAAAAATAAAAGGTTGGCAAGCGCGGGATCTAATCAGACACTGGGTTTCTTACCCAGGGGCGATCGAACTTCGCTCTCTTTACATTTTAATATATATTTTTGTGAATTTTTCTGTACTGGCAGCACAATATTAACAGCGAGCAGGGTTTAAGCTGTTGAAATAAAAATATATGAGAAAAAATTGACCGCCGAGCAAAGCTTTTGATTGCTGTGTCCGTCTATAAATGACCGATTTTTTTTAACTTCGGCGGCACAAAATCCAGCGCAATTCCATTGGCGGGCGTGCGTTTGCCATCGGGAAGACATCTCGACCCGTGGCCCAACTGGGAAACCAGGGCGTCGGGGGCCAGGCTGCTTCCGGCAGGTGGTGGCGTTCATATTCAAACACCAATTCGTCGGATATTTGGACTAAGGGCAACCCTTCCATTGCAGTGGCGAGTTCTTGGGGCGTAAATAAAGTAGACCAGGAGAGTTGGGCAACTTGTCGCACGAGGGCATCAGGCTGGTAGTCACCGACGGTTAAAAACGTGCTGAACAGCAACAGACCTCCAGGAGACAGGGAATCGCACATTTTAGCGAGGAAAAGCCGTACTTGATCGCTGTCTCGAAAATGTGAGATGACTTCGGCGGCAACTGCCAACTGGTAGCGGGCCGGTTTCATCCGCATTAAGGGGTCGAGCACATCGCCTTCAGTCACTGTCACGGGAAGGTTTTCGGCTGTTACTGCTGCTTTCAATTGTTCTGCAAAAGCTGGGGCTAGTTCGATCGCATCTACAGAATAGCCCAATCTCGCCAGGGGCAAGGTATTGCGGCCGGTACCAGCCCCCACGTCCAAAATCCGCACTCGATCGGGCGTGCCCAATTTAGCAGCCGTTGCCATCAATTTTGCATCTGGATGAGAACCGAAAAGCGGAGGTTCTCTGGTGTCTACCCAGCTTTTGTACTGTTCTCCAACACTTGAGGTAGTAACAATCACTTTGCAGGCTAAACCGGTTTGCGGCGGCTGCACTGATTCGTATTGCAGGATCAGCATCGATGCTGTGGAGGTGCGGTAGCCTTGTTCTAACTTGGTGGCTAAAAGCTTGCTGAGTTCGTCTCTGCGGTCTTCGGGCAGGGGTCTGTCGAGAGTGCTAAATAGCTTTTCTATCGACTTGAGATAGTGGCTTAGCATTCCCGGTACGCAGGGGAAAATTAATTCTCCGCGAGCGTTTATGCGAGTATTAATTTTGTATAGGATAGCTTGCTGGAGAATGTCGGGATTTACTACCAGCGGTAGCTGTTCGGTCTGGTTGATTGTACTTTCGGCGCCCATAAATTCCGCGAAGAGGTGATTAGCTGTTAGTTGTTAGCTGTTAGTTGTTAGCTGTTAGTTATTAGTTATTTGTTATAACTCACATTTTGCACCCTTTTCAATAACAGGCAAGATGCCTGTTCCACAAAGAGTAGATTTTCTTCTTGTGGAACGGGCATCTTGCCCGTTCATAAAGCTTATTGACAATGGTACATTTCAGTTATAACTCACATCTTGCACCCTTTTCAATAACAGGCAAGATGCCTGTTCCACAAAGAGTAGATTTTCTTCTTGTGGAACGGGCATCTTGC
>NZ_JAUBOQ010000038.1:29910-41428 GCF_036700325.1 Microcoleus sp. Z1_B2 | reverse complement strand
CCGTTCATAAAGCTTATTGACAATGGTACATTTCAGTTATAACTCACATTTTGCACCCTTTTCAATAACAGGCAAGATGCCTGTTCCACAAAGAGGGAATTTTCTTGTGGAACGGGCATCTTGCCCGTTCATAAAAATCTATAAGCAGCGCGTCAAACCACTTTTCGCTTAAGTATTAATTATCAAAACAACGCCGATTTTAGAGCTTTATTTTCAATAAATCTCGAATCGACCAAGCCCACAACCAGAGTAGGTATGAAAATCGGATTTAATATCAATATAAGCTGTAGCGAATTCAAATTTTATGTTTCACGGCGAGGTGGAAAAAGCGTCAAATCCTCTCGCCTTCTCCCCTCTCTCCTTCCCCTCGTTAGCCATAACAGGCAATGTATATGGGTAGCAACTAAAAGCGGGGCTTAGTTGCTGCCGGTAAAAGTCACTAGGGGGAACTTTGACTGAGCTTCAGTCATCGGGCGCCGTCTGCCTTCCTCTTGCCAGTAGTTGATTACTTCTGTGGCTTGGTTGAGGATTTCGACGCGATCGTTATCAGCAATCCAGTGTTTGGCTTCGAGTTCGTTTTTGAGGTCTTCCCACGCATCTTTGCGTGGCCAGAAAAAGTAGGATGTCAGCGGGCTAGTTCCTTTGCCGACAACTTGGTCAACGGCGAGGGCAACATTCTCTTCTAGCCAGAGAACTTTTAAGATGAACTTGGACAAGCAAACCTCCAGGGTTCCGATCGAACTTGTTAAAAATTTCTACAATCGCTAAGCGTAGCACACTCTGTTCGATAATTGGTCATCGGCCATAAAAAGTTTTGTGGCGCGACTGCTTTTAGCGCCACTCAGGGGCTGGAAACCGATAAAATTTGGGTTCTCACCCGCCCTAGGTACAAGGATGGTTAAATTGTGAACAGAGTTATTGTAGTTTTTGACATTGATGGTGTGGTGCGGGATGTGTCGGGTTCCTATCGGCGGGCGATCGCGGATGCGGTGGAACATTTCACGGCGGGTGCTTTTCGCCCGAATTCTCTCGATATCGACTCTCTGAAGTCTGAGGGAGTGTGGAATAATGACTGGCAGGCGTCTTTCGAGTTAGTTTGCCGTTATTTTGAGGGAATTGGGCGATCGAGAAACGAACTCGCTCTCAACTATGACGAATTAGTGGCTTTTTTCCAAAGTCGCTATCGCGGGCCCGATGAGAAAAATTGGACTGGTTACATTTGCGACGAACCGCTGCTGTTAAGTCCGGCTTACCTGGAAAGTTTAACGGTTGGGGGCATTGTTTGGGGCTTTTTTAGCGGGGCGATGCGGGATGAAGCTGCTTATGTTTTGTCAGGGAAACTGAGTTTAAATTCCCCGGTGTTGGTGGCGATGGAAGATGCACCGGGAAAACCCGATCCGGCTGGACTTTTCGCGGCAATTGAACAGTTGGAAACTCTGCATGGTTTAGCAAAAAATTTGCCCGTGATTTACGCGGGAGATACTGTTGCGGATATTTACACGGTTGTGAAGGCGCGGGAAGTGCAACCAAATCGGGTTTGGCTGGGGGCTGGAATTTTGCCACCTCATGTTTTGGATGATGCTGTGCGCTGCGAGGCTTATGCTGCTGGGCTGGAAAATGCGGGTGCAGCAGCGGTTTTCAGGAATGTCGAGGAGTTGACGGCTGCGCGGATTTGGGAATTAGTTCAGTAGGCCAGTCAGTCTGTAGGCTACGCATTCCGCACCTTATTTTTTTGATAAACAATGTCTGTAGGGTGCAGCGAACCGGATATTATTGACAAACAAAGGTAATTTTGTTAAATAATTTTGCACCTTATCCTATTGACAAGTAAATGTAGTTTTGTTACATTTGTTTGTCAATTTTTGCATCTTTGAGTTGACAATATCTGCGGCGGCGGCTTAGTACAGAGTAGAGGTTAAGCTCTAGGAGAGTGCCACTATGTTAGTTTCGCGATCGACTGATAAACAACCTACGCTGGAAGAAACTCGGCAACTAGAAAAGCTCCAAGCCCAAATCGAGCGAGCTGTTGCTAACGGCAAGATATCTAAGCAAGAAATGGAAGACATCAGAAGAGCGATTTGTGCTGACGGAAAAGTTACTGTTGAAGAACTGGAACTGTACAGAATATTGGTGACAGATAGGATTGTTGCTGGAGAAGTAGAATACGATTTTTGAGAAGAGAATTCAACGGAGGGAACGGATTTTAGGGATGAATATTGAGGAAATAAGAAACCAGGAAGAAGAGTTTTAATGGTTCTTCAATAGTTTATTTACTGCTCTAAGCTGTGGAGCATTTAAACCAGTAACGAGGCTAGTAGGGTGCGTCAGCTAGAACCCTTACGCTGAAACGGAAAACCTTAGATGCTGACGCACCTTACGCAAGCCCTTTAAATGCCGAACAGCTTAGCAATCCTAAATGATTATACTCGTTACCAGGAAGAGCCTGGTAACGCAGACCCGGAGGAAGAGCCTCCCTAGTCTGGGCCGAGGCAGAGCCTCGCTTACATCGGTTCCCAGGCAGAGCTTGGGAACCAGTTAAATGGTTCTTCAAGAGTTTATTTACTGCTAGCTTAGGATGAAATTTGGCAATTTTTTGGAGCATCCCTTTTAGGAATTATACGCCACAATTATGGGATGCTCACAATTTTTCATTGGCGTTTTGAGATTATTTCAAGTGCAAGAATTTGTCTAATGCACTGACTGCAAGTGGTGGCCAGCGGCGGGTATTGGCAACCCAATCGAGGTCTTTGTAGCGGGAGTCGAGGCCGATGGCTGCTACCCAATTGCTCTCAGCTTCGCCGCGATTTCCAGCTTCCCAAAGACAGGCGCTGAGGGCGGCTCTCATGTCGGCAAATTGGGGGTATCTGCGGACGATGTTTTTCATGTTGCGAATTGCTTCTTTGGTTTGCCCGTTTTGATAAAGTGCCAGGGCGTGGTTGGCGCGGGCAAAGGCGTATTCGGGGGCTAGTTCAAAGGCTTTGCTGTAGTCGGCAATTGCTTGTTCCCATTGTCCTAAACCTGCTTCGGCGTTGCCTCGGTTGTTATAGGCGGCTGGATCTTGGGAGTCTAATTCTAGTACATGATTGTAGTCGGCGATCGCCTCTTCCCAGCGTCCTAAACCCTCTAAGGCGGTGCCGCGGTTTAGGTAGGGATCGGGGGCGTCGGGTGCTAGTTCGATCGCTCTTTCGTAGTCGGTAATAGCGGCTTGTAGTTTGTTTTGGCTGACTCTAGAATTGCCTCGGTTGCTCCAAGCTGCCGCTTGTGAGGGAAATTTTTCAATGATTTGAGTCCAAAAAGTTTCAGCGGCGGGAAATTTGCCTTCATTTGTAGCTTCAAAAGCTTTTTGAACGAGTTCTCCCAATTCCTGTTGGGGATCGGCGATATCTGTTGGTTGTACTTGTGCGGCAACGGGGGCGATATTTCCCAACCATACTAATCCGGTTACAATTAATACTGTAAAAAATGTGAAAACTGAGCGAATCATCGTTGTTGGTCGTTTAAACTTTACTAAACATATTATTAACCGAATTGGCGGGCGTTGGTTAGAAGATGTTTGAAAAGTCTGGGCGACTTAAGTCGCAGCTACAGGGACAAAACCTGCCTCCGCAGGTTCTGGATTTTGTTTCGTCGGGATAGGCGGACTTTGGTTGGGTAGTTGCGGGTTTAACTGATATCATGTCCGATCGATTGACCATAATATCCCGGCCGGCGCGGGTTTTTGAGATTGTCAATTATTGGCAGATATTGGCAGGTTTACCCGCCCCTTGCAAGCTCCAAGTAGCGCCTGAGCAGTCCATCAAAATTGATGCAACCCTTCAGGCGTTCGCGAGCTGACGGGGTGACAACCTCGTCAAAATCCCTACCTGTTGCGGATTTCGGCAAGTTGCGGTAAAAAAGATGAGGTAATTTTTGTCAACAAGCCCCATCTGTTAAATATGTTTCCTCAATTTTACCACATCCACCTGCAACACCAACTAAAAACGGACGTATACGTGACGCTTAAAATCTTGGTATATCTTTGGCAATGCCACAAACAAGTTAGTATTGAGTTGCTGGCTTCTTTGATGCCTTATCCCATTTTATTTGAGAGTCGTCCTTGCAGCATACAAAGATTTATTAAATTATCTTTCCTCGATATTAAAAACCTCTGGTTCCCTATTGTTCGATAATTTATAAAAACAAAATTTTCTCGCTCCCAGAGCCTTAAACTTACTGCTGTGATTTGGGTAGGAGTGATATTGCAGTTACTTCTGAGGGAGATACATTTAGCGGTAAATAAATTACCAAAGTTAGGAATCATTATGCCAAGTTGAGAGCAAATATCCAGCGAAAAGCCAGGAAAGGCTCGCGTTGCACTCGGCGTAGATGTCGAGAATTGTTGAAACGGTTGTCGGGCAAGGAAAAGCGCTTTCAGACTTTGGTAAATCACACTATCAGTCACCGTATCGTAACCAAGGCTAAGAACAAAAATCAAGTTGTCGCTTTGGAAGATTTGACGGGAATTAGGGAGCGCACAAATCAGCAGCCACGCTCGAAACAAGTGCGGAGACGATTCAATAACTGGGCATTCTTTCAGTTGCGCCAATTCCTAATCTACAAAGCTATAAAGCATAGCGTAAAGATTTTGTTTGGGGAGCCTAGCTAGATATACTAGCAAAATGTGCCACAAGTGCAATCATATTCACCCTGGACGGGGCGAATCTTATAGAATTGGTAAAAAGTTCGCTTGTGACCATTGTGGCTGGAAAGGTGATGCCGACTTAAACGGCAGTAAGAATATTGCTGCTATTGGGGCTTTCGTAAATAAGCCCTTATGTTCGAGATTGTTTTGCAATGTGCAAGATTATTTCAGGGCGATTGAAAGCCCACACTGTGCCTGTACTCAGGGAGCGTGCTGGGTAATTTACCAGGCCCTGCTACAATCCACTTAGTCTCCCTTTAATTTTTGCCATAGACTTCCATGAGTGAAACCGTCCTAGAAGTTCGCAACCTGCGGGTTCAATTTCAATCTGCGGACGCAGGCGATGCGTCTGCAACCGTCAAAGCGGTTGACGGCATTTCGTTTGAGGTCAAGCGAGGGCAAACTCTGGGCATCGTGGGAGAGTCGGGCTCGGGAAAATCGGTAACATCCCTGGCTGTTATGGGTTTGCTGTCGAGTTCGTCAACGAAAATCGAGGGCGAAATTTGGTTTTCTCCGACAAAAGACGGCGCTAGCAATGGGCCCCTTAATCTACTGGAAATGCCGGACAGGGAAAAACAAACATACCGGGGCAGTCAGATTGCGACGATTTTTCAAGAGCCGATGAGTTCGCTAAATCCGGTTTATACGATCGGATTCCAACTCACAGAAGCCATTTGTTTGCACCAACAGGTGTCGCAGACAGAAGCGCGACGCCAAGCTGCTTCTTTGCTGCAAGAAGTGAAGCTGCTACCGGGCGACGATGAGCTCAGGCAGCGGTGTTTGGCTTTGCGGCAAGAAGCGGTTCGGGAGGACGATCGCGATTTGATGCAGCTCGTCAACGGCCAAAAACAAGCTATGCTCGATCGCTATCCCCACGAACTATCAGGCGGTCAAATCCAGCGCGTGATGATTGCAATGGCCATTTCTTGCAATCCAACTTTATTAATTGCTGATGAACCTACCACGGCTTTGGACGTAACCGTGCAGGCAACAATCTTAGCTTTGCTGCGGGAGTTGCGGGACTCTAGAGGCATGGCAATGATTTTTATTACCCACGATTTGGGCGTCATTGCTGAAATTGGCGATACGGTGGCGGTGATGTACCGAGGCAAGATTGTTGAGTGCGGTGCGATCGAACAAATTTTCACCAATCCCCAACATCCTTACACAAAAGGTTTATTAGCTTGCCGCCCAACTCTCGATCGGCAAAGGCGCCGTTTGCCGACAGTTTCCGATTTTATGGATGTCACCACAAATGCTAGCGGCGAATTAGTAATTGTCGAGAAAAATGCCGATTTAGACGGCGACAACAGTGGGGGAAATCCCGCTTTTGCAACCGGAAAACCGCCTAGGCTGCCGCATATTTCCGGCCCTTTGCTAGCTGTTGATAACTTGCGAGTCGGTTTTCCGGTGCAGGGAATTTTTGGCGAAACTAAACGCTTGTTTATGGCGGTAAACGATATTTCTTTTGAGGTTTACCCCGGCGAGACTTTGGGTTTGGTGGGCGAGTCTGGCTGCGGCAAATCTACTTTGGCGAGGGCTTTGCTGCAATTAATTCCGATCGCCAGCGGTAAAGTGTTTTTTGAAGGTCAAGAAATTACGCCTCCTGCCAGAAGTAGTTCGGCATCGCAGTGGATGGCTAATTACCGGATGAAAAAAGAGTACGATCGCAAATTGCGGTGGCTGCGGCGCGATCTGCAAATTATTTTTCAAGATCCTTTTAGTTCTCTCGATCCGCGTCTAAGTGTTGGGGATGCGGTGATGGAACCGATGGTGATTCACCGCTTTGGTAAGAACCAGAAAGAACAGCGCGATCGCGCGGCTTATTTGTTGGATAGAGTGGGTTTAAATCCCGATTTTATGCGGCGCTACCCTCACGAGTTTTCGGGTGGACAGAGACAGCGAATTTGTATTGCTAGAGCTTTGGCTTTGAATCCTAAGTTTATTATTTGCGATGAGTCGGTTTCGGCATTAGATGTGTCGGTGCAGGCGCAAGTTTTAAATTTGCTGAAGGAGTTGCAAACAGAGTTTGGACTGACTTATATTTTTATTTCTCACGATTTGAGCGTGGTCAAGTTTATGAGCGATCGCGCGATCGTGATGAACAAAGGTAAAATCGAAGAAATTGGCACTGCTGAGCGCATTTACCGCCAACCGCAGCAAGCTTACACGCGACAACTCATAGCTTCTATTCCAGCGGGGAATTTGGAGCGAATTCGGCAACAGCAACTAGGTCGCCAAGCTGCTTGGCCCCCATCGCCTGCGGATGAATCAGAACAAAATTGATATCTAGTGTTTTAAACTCGTATCAATTACCAATTGCCCGTTACCAATTACTAATTAGCCATTGCGCGCGAACATCTCGTGCAAGGAAAAACTGCTAGGAAGATTTTTTTTTTCACAAATCAGAAGTTTATATTTATTTTAAATTCATAATTTATGCTCACATTCAACCTGTTTGAAGTTGACTAATATTCCGGGCTGTTTAACCCACAGCCAGGGCGCTAAACGCAGTATTTTTCTACATCAAACCAAGTTATTTCTACAGGCCAAAAGTGCGGTATAACAGGCTACGATAAGGCGGTAAGCAGATTCAGGCGCAGCCTAGATAATTAGGGTTTGCGTCTAGGACTAGGTAAATTAGGCCAAATGTCCAATGACTAACAACAATATATCGCGTAGTATTATAAGTAAACTCTCTCTCTGAGTCGCAAAAATTAGCAAATGCGTACCCCAGCTAAAAAGAGATTGGTGGCTACTTCCGTAAATATACTTAATTATCTCCTCGTTTTGGGTACATTTACCCAATTATTCAATATTAGAGCTCGCAAAGTAGGAAATATTTATAATATTTAAACATCTTTATTGTAATTTTTAAATCAGCACAACTCAAAGTAACTATAGAGTAAAAGAATGAAACATTCAGTTCAAGTAGGAGAATCCAAAAGCACTAAATTGGTGAAATTCCTGCAATTGTTGTGGACAAAAATTATGGCTGCAGTCACCACAATACAAAAAGCAGAATCTAGAAAGCATTCTGAAAAAAAAATCAGCGTAGCGACGATCGCCCCTGGGAGTTTATTCTCAATTTTGATAATTGTACTGCTGGTGTTAAACGGGTGGCTCGTAGCTGGCAGTGGCGATAATTTCTACCATCGCCAACTCGCCCTGGGATTTTTGGCAATAGCAAATATTGTCTTTTTGGCGGTATGGGCGGGATCAAAAGCTTCTGCTGTCGCAGCCCAAAACGATCGCCCATCCAGCGAACCCAACGGGGGCGATCGCTTTTTTAGCCTCTCGCTAGATATGCTGTGCGTCATTAGTTTTGACGGTTATATAACACTCATCAACCCAGCAGCAGAAAAAATCCTCGGCTATTCCCCAGGAGAAATGATTGGCAAACTCTTCATTGAATTCGTGCATCCAGACGATCGCGAAACTGCTTTAAAAGAAGCTGAAAGTGTTGCTACGGGGAATAATACCGTTGGGTTTGAAAATCGCTGGCGCTGTCGCAACGGTTCTTACAAGTGGATAGCCTGGACTGCTACGGGTTTCTGCGAGGAAGAATTGATCTATGGTGTCGGGCGCGACATTACCGCTCAAGAACAAGCAGAAGCAGCGCTGCAAGAAAGCCAGCGTTTTCTCGAACAAATTGCCAATGCTACTCCGAATATTCTCTATGTCTACGACGAGATCGAGCAGCGAAATGTGTACAACAACCGCGAAATCAATGTCGCGCTGGGCTATACCGTCGAAGAAGTTCAAAAAATGGGCAGCAGTCTGTTGCCTACCATTATCCACTCTGATGATTTAGCTAAATTTCCAGAATATTTGCAGCAATTGGAAACTGCTCCCGACGGCGAAGTTGGTGAGTACGAATACCGGGTGCGCGACAAAAATGGCTGTTGGCGCTGGCTAGTCAGCCGGGAAATTGTATTTAGCAGAACAGAGGAGGGAAAAATTAAGCAGCGTCTCGGTTCTGCTACGGACATTACAGAGCGAAAAATAGCAGAACAAGCTTTAGCAGAACAATTGAAACTTTCTTTATTCACAGCAGATGTGGGAATTGTTCTAACTCAAAACCAGGGTTTGCGTAGAACTTTGCAATATTGCGCCGATGCAGTTGTGCGCCATTTGGATGTTGCCTTTGCTCGGATTTGGACGTTGAATGAAGACGGAAATGTATTGCAACTGCAAGCAAGCGCGGGGATATATACTCATATTGACGGCGCTCACAGCCGCATTGCTGTCGGGGAGTTCAAGATTGGTTTAATCGCCCTGGAGCGACAACCTCACATCACTAATTCTGTGAAAGAAGATCCCCGAATCCAGGACAAAAAATGGGCGGCGCGTGAAGGAATGGTGGCTTTTGCTGGATATCCCCTAATTGTTGACAATCAGTTGCTGGGAGTAATCGCGATGTTTGCTCGCCAGGAGTTGAACGAATCAACGCTGATTGCTTTGGCGTCAAGTGCCGATACGATCGCCCTGGGAATTAAGCGCAAACAAACAGAAGAAGCTCTCGCCAGACAACAGCAAACTTTGAGGGCAATTATTGACAACGCTCCGATCTGGGTATGGCTGACAAATGCTAGCGGACGGATGTTATTAATTAACAAAACTTTCTGCGAAGATGTGGCTATACCTGAATCAAGATTTTTAGCAGCATCTCACTATTCCGAAGTTATGGGATTAGAAGCATCTGCTAACTGCATGGCATCTGACGCGCAAGCGTGGAGCCAAGATATTCCCTGTTATGCTGAAGAAGTGATGCAGCTTGCTGATGGTAAAGAACATTATTTGGAGACAATTAAAACTAAGGTCAAAGATGATTTTGGAAACACGATCGGCTTAATCGGCTTGGGTTTGGACGTTACAAAACAAAAAGAATCTCAAAGACAGTTGCAAAAGTCGGAAGCGAGATTCCGCAAATTAGCGGAGCAGGAAGCGCTGCTGAACCAGCTAGCTAGCAATATCCGCGAATCTCTAGATTTAGATACTATTTTAGCAACAACTGTGCAGCAGATTCGCGACTTGCTGCAAGTCGATCGCTGTGTGTTTATCTGGTATTTGCCCGACGCTTCGCCACCAGCTTGGGATGTCGTCCACGAAGCTAAAAATGATGACTTGGTCTCGCTTTTGGGTTATTTTCCTGCTGACATAACGGGTATGCTGCCGCGAAAAATCGCTAATTTGGAAGTTTATCAAATAGATGATGTTGCAACTGTCAGCGATCCCGTAGAACAAAAATTCTTTTTGGAGGTTGGTTGCAAGTCTGTCTTGGATTTGCCGATTAAAAGTGCGGGGGGTCTAACTGGTGTTGTTGGCTGCATTTCTTGCAGGGAGGTTCGCCAGTGGACAAAAGAGGAAGTGGAGTTAATGGAGGCAATTGGCGATCAACTAGCGATCGCGATCAGTCAATCTAAACTTTACACTCAAAGCCTCGATTCAGCCCGGATAGCGCAAGAACAAGCAGCCAAACTAGAAGTAACTCTGTGCGAACTTAAGCTTGCTCAAACCCAGCTCATTCAAGCAGAAAAAATGTCAAGTCTCGGTCAGATGGTAGCAGGAATCGCCCACGAAATCAATAACCCTGTCAGCTTTATTTTCGGCAATCTTACCTACACAGAAGAATACGCCAGAAACCTGATGAAACTGGTAGAAATGTATCGAGATGAATACCCGGAACCTTCTCCAGCGATTCAGGAGCAAATAGAAGTTTTAGAGCTGGATTTTGTGCTAGACGACTTGCCGAAAATGCTGTCTTCTATGCAGGTGGGAGCCACTCGTATTCGGGATATAGTGCGGAGTTTGCGAAATTTCTCTCGCCTCGATGAATCTGACATGAAAAAGGTTAACATTCACGAAGGAATCGACAGCACATTGATGATTTTAGAACACCGTCTGAAAGTTCATCCCAATAGCGTAGCGGGTACGGAGTACGATCGCCCAGCAATTCAAATCGTTAAAGAATACGGAAAATTGCCACGGGTGGAGTGCTACGCCGGACTATTGAATCAGGTGTTTATGAATATTATTGCTAACGCTATTGACGTTTTACAACAACCGCTCGAAAATCCGGGAATTATTCGCATTCGTACAGAGGTAGAAGGTACTCTCGCTGTGATTAGAATTTCTGATAACGGTGCAGGTATGACAGATCAAGTCAAGCAGCGGATATTTGACCCGTTCTATACTACAAAACGGGTCGGTTCGGGAACGGGGATGGGTTTAGCGATTTCCCATTCAATTATTGTCGAAAAACATAAAGGTGAAATCAAGTGTTTCTCGGTGGTGGGGAAAGGCACTGAATTTATAATCGAAATTCCGATTAAAAGGACAGAAAATTAAATTGGTTTGTAGGCAAAAATACTAAGGTGCGTCAGTTTGAAAAACCAGATTTTTTTGTACTAACCTTAAGACTGACTCACCCTACAAACGCCAACATATAAAACTTATTTTACCAGAAATTTGTCTGGTTAACAATATGAACGAGACAACTAAAATTGATATGATATTAAAAATCTAAAATCTAAAATCTAAAATCTAAAATCTCAAGACGCACTCTACAGGCTACACACAGAGAAAAGTTATTTTACCAGAAATTTGTCTGCTGCGTATTGCCCACCCTCCAACTAAAATTGATATGATATTAAAAATCTAAAATCTAAAATCTAAAATCTAAAATCTAAAATCTAAAATCTCAAGACGCACCCTACAGGCTACACACAGAGAAAAGTTATTTTACCAGAAATTTGTCTGCTGCGTATTGCCCACCCTCCAACTAAAATTGATATGATATTAAAAATCTAAAATCTAAAATCTAAAATCTAAAAT
>NZ_JAUBOQ010000038.1:0-29810 GCF_036700325.1 Microcoleus sp. Z1_B2 | reverse complement strand
TGCTGCGTATTGCCCACCCTCCAACTAAAATTGATATGATATTAAAAATCTAAAATCTAAAATCTAAAATCTAAAATGGCATTACCTCCCGGCAGTTTTGGTTTACCCCTAATTGGCGATACTATCAACTTTTTGCAAGATTCCCAATTTGCCAAAAAACGCCACCAGCAGTACGGGCCCCTTTTCAAAACCAGCATTTTCGGACAGCCTACCGTGTTTGTGTGTGGCCAAGAGGCTAATTTGTTTGTTTTAAGCAATGAAAACCAATATTTTGCTGTGACTTGGCCTGCCAGCACGAAAGCGCTTTTAGGGCCGCTTTCTTTGGCGTTGCAAACGGGTGCTAACCACCAAAATCGGCGCAAGTTGCTGTACCAAGCGTTTGGGTCGCGAGCTTTAGCAGGCTACATCGGCGCGATGGAAGATATCACTCAGCGCTATTTGGAAAAATGGGCAAAAATGGAAACGCTGACTTGGTATCCCGAACTGAGAAATTATACTTTTGATGTTGCGGGTAAGTTGTTAGTAGGGATTGATAATGGTTCGGAAACGGCGCTAGGACATTATTTTGAAACGTGGTGCAATGGTTTATTTTCGATTCCTTTAGATGTGCCTTGGAGTCAGTTTGGCAAGGCGAAAAAGTGCCGAAAGCTGCTGTTGGCAGAACTTGAAAAGATTATTATAGATCGCCAGCAAGGAACCCCTAGCGGCAATGATGCTTTGAGTTTGCTGATTTCGGCCCGCGATGAAGAGGGAAATAGTTTGAGTTTGGAGGAGTTAAAAGATCAAGTGCTGTTGCTGCTGTTTGCGGGACACGAAACTTTAACTTCGGCGATCGCCTCTTTTTGCCTTCTCCTGGCTCAAAATCCCGATGTGATGGCAAAAGTACGGGCCGAACAGCAGCAGTTCCCCGCAACTGAACCGCTAACCTTGGAAGAACTCAAACAAATGACTTATTTAGAGCAGGTTATGCGAGAAGTGCTGCGGTTGGTTCCACCAGTGGGAGGCGGTTTTCGGCAGGTAATTAATGATTGCGAGTTCGGTGGCTACGAAATTCCCAAGGGTTGGATGGTACTTTATCAAATCAATCAGACGCATCAGGATAGCGCAGTTTATCCCGAACCCGATCGATTCGACCCCGATCGATTTAGCTCGGATCGATCGCCTAAACCGTTCAGCTACGTACCCTTTGGCGGCGGTTTGCGAGAATGTTTGGGCAAAGAATTTGCCCGGTTAGAGATGAAGTTGTTTGCGGCAAAGATTGTTCGGGAGTTTGAATGGGAACTTTTACCGGATCAAGATTTGAATTTAATCAGAGTACCGACTCCGCATCCCGGCGACGGTTTGCAAGTAAAATTTCGTCGGAACTATTCTTAAGAACAGGCTTTTCGGCCTGTTCCACAATCGGGTAAATTTTCTTGTGGGGGGTTGCTCTGAGCAACGCCCTGAAAGCCACAAGATGCCTGTTCCATAATCGGGTGAATTTTCTTGTGGGGAGTAGGGGTTGGGCTTCTAGCCCGCCCTGAAAGCCTTATTGAGAATGGTGCAACATTTCAGTTGAGATTGATATCTTGCACCATTCTCAATAAGCTTTTTATGAACAGGCAAGATGCCTGTTCCACAAAGAGTGAATTTTCTTGTGGAACAGGCCGGAAAGCCTGTTCTTGATAATGGTGCAATATCTCAGTCTCAATCAACATCCAATTGCATCGGCCCCAAATACTTAGTTAAATAAGGAGAAAAAACCTCATAAATCAGAGTCAATGGCTTCCCGTGATGCCAAAACAAATAGTGTCGCCCCCAAAAAGGCCCCGACTGTTCAAAAGCTGACTCCAAAGCCACCGAATCACCGCAATAAATGCCCTGCACATCGCGATACAATTCTGTCCGCAGCCTCGCTAAACTAGCCCAAATTGGCAAAGATTTATTTTGCAAATATTCGTCTACATGACTCGCTTCCCACCAAGAAGTCGCATAGGCCAAGCGCTGTCCCGAAGCAGTCCGCAGCCACACTTGGCGGCGCAGGCGCGGCCCCGGAACGGCGACAAGTTGCTGGGGCGCGCCGTCTGCGTCTTCACCCACTAAAGACATATCGATGACATCAACTTCTGTGGGTTCCCCTGTCAGCAGTTGCAGGTGACGGGTGGGGGAACCGTCGCCTAGGAGCAGTATTTGCCATGCCGGTGCGAGCTTGGTGTGGGGCAAACCCTTCTGTACTGCGTCTTCGGCTCCTTGCCAGAGGGGGTTGAGAGCGTGCCAGGTGCGGCTGTTTTTGGGTGTAAATGTTGCAGTCAAGGGTCTTTACAAAACTTAATTTTTTGTTTATTATAACGCTTCTTCAATTATCCACTCAAAAATCAAAAATTGCTCGACCGAGGACGATCGCCCATAGGATGTCCAGTGAAATAGTTATAATACTTCTGTTCGGGATTTTTATTCTTCCTTCTTCCTTCTTCCTTCTTCCTGACATCCGTGACATCCGTGACATCCGTTATATAATCCGTTGCCGAACTTCCCTCTGCTATATGTTAAGAATAACCGAAATAAAACTCCCCCTAGATCATCCTCAAGATGCGATCGCCAGTGCAATCCTCAAAAAGCTGCAAATTCCCCCCGAAGAATTGCTCGGCTATTCCATCTTCAAGCGCAGCTACGATGCTCGTAAAAAAGCAGAAATCCTCCTTGTCTATATTGTGGATGTAGAGACGACACAGGAAAAGCAACTTTTGGCGCGCTTCAAAAAAGATCCTCATGTGATGGTAACACCAGACACGAGTTATCGCTATGTAGCGCAAGCCCCTAGCAATTTGACGATTCGCCCCATTGTGATTGGTACAGGGCCGTGCGGTATGTTTGCGGGTCTGATGCTGGCACAAATGGGGTTTCGCCCTATCCTTTTAGAACGCGGAAAAGCAGTGCGCGATCGCACAGTAGACACCTTTGGATTTTGGAAGAAAAAAGCAGAATTTAACCCCGAATCTAACGCCCAGTTTGGCGAAGGTGGTGCGGGTACTTTTTCCGATGGCAAACTCTACAGCCAAGTTAAAGATCCTCAGCATTATGGACGCAAGGTGCTGACAGAACTTGTGAATGCGGGAGCTTCACCAGAAATTGTATATATTAATAAACCGCATATTGGCACGTTCAAACTGGTGGGAATTGTCCAAAGTATTCGCGCCCAAATTGAATCATTAGGCGGAGAAATTAGGTTTCAAACTCGTGTAGAAGATATCCACATCGAAAATGGAAAAGTGCAGGGACTTACCCTCGCGAGTGGAGAATATATTGCTAGTAATTATATAGTTCTGGCGGTGGGACACAGCGCCCGCGATACTTTTGAAATGTTGTTTTCGCGCGGGGTTTACATCGAACCTAAACCTTTTTCCATTGGTTTTCGGGTCGAACATCCCCAAAGTATCATCGATCGCTGTCGTTTTGGCGATCGGGCGGGCCATAAGCTTTTGGGTGCCGCAGATTACAAACTGGTTCACCATTGCCAAAACAATCGTTCTGTATATAGTTTCTGTATGTGTCCCGGTGGTTTGGTAGTGGCGGCTGCGTCAGAACCGGGGCGACTGGTTACTAATGGGATGAGTCAATATTCTCGCAATGAACGCAATGCTAACAGCGGGATTGTGGTGGGTATCACGCCGGAGGATTATCCGGGTCATCCCTTAGCAGGAATTGAGTTTCAACGTCGCCTAGAAGAACGGGCATTTGAGTTAGGAGGTGGCACTTACAACGCCCCTGGGCAGCTTGTGGGTGATTTTTTGGCGAATCGCCCTTCCACGGCGCTAGGCAGTGTGCAGCCGTCTTATACGCCGGGAGTTGTGATGACTGATTTGAGCGAAAGTTTGCCAGATTATGCGATCGCAGCTATCCGCGAAGCACTTCCGGCTTTTGACAAACAGATTAAAGGATTTGCGATGGATGAGGCGGTTTTGACTGGGGTGGAAACGCGCACTTCTTCACCAATTCGGATTAAACGCAGGGAAGATTATCAGAGTTTGAATACAGAAGGCCTTTATCCTGCTGGGGAAGGTGCAGGATATGCGGGTGGAATCCTGTCGGCGGGGATTGATGGGATTAAGGTGGCGGAGGCGGTTGCTTTGAGCATATTGCGATCTGTAAATCACAAAGTTTGATGCGGGATTTGAGGATTTTTAGATGATTTGAAGATTGCCGTCAACCGTCAACTGTCAACCGTCAACTGCGGGACTTACGCATCGAAACTCACATCTTGCATCATTCTCAAGAACAGGCTTTCCGGCCTGTTCCACAATAAAATTCACTCTTTGTGGAACAGGCCGGAAAGCCTGTTCATAAAAAGCTTATTGAGAATGGTGCAACATCTCAGTTCAAACAGCAGCTAAACGCGATCGAATTTCCGTATCGGTATACTCCGGCGTCCAGCCTTCTTTGGTGGTAAAATAGCGAACCGCTTTAATTTTCCGGGATGCTGTCAAATAAAACCAGTGTTCTGTATTCGCCGGCACGTTGATAAATTCTTCTGGCTGCACTGTGAGTTCGACTTGGCTGCCGTCGGGCCGGACGAAGCCGAAAATGCCTTCCCCTGCTACGATATAGCGGACTTCATCATCGGCGTGGATGTGGCACTTGTTGAATTTGGACAGCAAGGTGTCGAGGTTGGGAATGTCTGGGTGCAGTACAATTAAGTCGCGATCCTGATAGCCTGCACTTTCCGACAACTGTTGAAAGTAACTGTCGAGGGCTTGCAACACTTGCTCTTTTTGATTGTCGTCAAGAGCATCTTTAGCTAACAAATTTTGAATTTCAGCGCTGTCACCCACGGGCCAGCGGTTGAGTTGAATGTTTAAGGAAGCGAGTTCTCGGGTAATGTCGCTTTGTTGAGTGTAGGTTGTACCGTTTTCGAGTTGCAGGATAGCCATTTTTGCACGTTCCAATTTTTGGGTGAGGCGATACACAGGCACTGTGAAAGATGTTTGTCGATCGCGCCTGTACCAGATTCACAATTTTAACGCTAATTTGAACAGGCTTTCCGCCCTGTTCCACAACAGTTCAATATTTGTCGCGATAACATTGATAAGTCAGGCGCTAGCTAGCACCAGCAGCGATGGCATTACTGATATCTTAAATGTAACTTTTGCAACAACTATGCCTACTTATACGGGAATTTCTAGCGAAGCATTTCAGCATCCCCTCGATCGCCAAGCTGAGGAAGCGTTACGCAGCGTGCCTGGATTTGACTTAATTGCCGGCAAATTTGTAGAATTTGTCTACGAACGACCGCAATTCGTTTACCTAATGGGAAATAGCATTCAAGTCGGGCCTCGCCAATATGCCAGCATTTATCATATATTTCGGGAGTGCGTGCAGGCTTTAGATGTTTTTCCAGAACCGGGTTTGTTTGTTTCTCAGAATCCCTCAGTTAACAGCTATGCCCTGGGAAAAAACCAACCTTATGTAGTATTAAACACTGGTCTTTTAGACTTGTTGGACGAGGCGGAACTGCGGGTAGTCTTGGCTCACGAGTTGGGACACATTAAATGCGGTCATCCAACTTTAAATCAAATGGCGATGTGGGCGATGAGCGTCGCATCGACAATTGGGGAGATGACTTTCGGGCTGGGAAATATGGTCGGTAGCGGTTTAATTTTCGCTTTTTACGAGTGGCGCCGCAAGGCTGAATTGTCGGGAGACCGGGCGGCTTTGTTGGTAACGGATGACTTGAACAGTGTGATGAAGACGATGATGAAACTTGCGGGAGTTAGCAGTAAATATGCTGACCAATGCAGTTTGCAAGAATTTATCCGCCAGTCTGACAACTATCAAGAGCTCGATCGAGACAATCTCAACCAAGTGTATAAGTTTTTACTTTACAACGGCGGTCAGGGCGTGATGCTGAGTCACCCTTTCCCCGTGGAACGCCTGCGGTATTTGCGAGACTGGGCAAGTTCCGAGGAATACCGCCAAATTAAGCTGGGGAACTACAAGCGGGCTGTAGCTGAGGGTGCGGTTGATGTCAAGTCCCAAGCGCCTAACAGCGAGACGGAGGCTTTGCGCCGTCAGATTGAAGAGTTGCAGCGGGAGATCGATCGGCAAAAATCAAAGCGAAACTAAGTTTAAATTCCTCGTCCCCAGGCAGAGCCTGGGGACAAGCTAATGTTTTGTGGAAGATTTACCGGATTTGAGGGAGGGGGAAACGTAAAAGGAAGGTAAACCAGTGAGAGACTTAGGATCGCGAATTAAATAACTTACAATTTTAATTGTTATTGTGGGATGGGCGTCCCGCCCGTCCAAAACGGATGGGCGGGACGCCCATCCCACTTTCAAGAGTGGAAGTTATTTAATTCTCATTCCTTACTCGCAACTGGCCTCCAATCTAAAAACTGTCCCCTCCTTTCGGAAATCTGTTTCTGAGGAGGTGTAGTTTAAATCAAGAGAAGCTTATAAATCAACGGGGCTAAAAAAAATGAATATTGATAACGCAATGAATACTAACAAACCAACTTCTAATTTTTTCGGCAATGTGGGAAAAGTCGCGATCGCCCTTACTCTTCTAGCCGCCGGCATGGCATTTACAAATCCTGCGAGAGATCAATACCTAACTTATGCTTCCGGCGTACTCCAAACCGAGTTGGAAAACACTGTGTGCAAAGATTCTCGCGTGCCGAAAGCTTTGGGCGGCATTACAGATACTTTGATCGGCAGTTGCAAGAATTTACTGACTTCGCAGCGGGGCACGATCGAAAGCTTGCTCGACAATACAACGCAGCGTCAGAATTTAGGCGTTGTCAGCATTTATACAACTGAACTGGGCAAAAAAAGCTATCAAACGGTTGGAGCTTTTGGTAATTTTGTGACGCTGCCACCTAGTTCAGAAAATGCTCAAAAGTAGAGTCAAATTAAGTTCAATTGCCGAAACCGGGTTTTTTAGAAAGCCCGGTTTTTGCTTACGTAATTCTCTCTCAGTAAATCTCAATAAATTCGGAGAGCAATAGCACATATTTTTAATGATGCCAACTATTAGAGACCAAATATTAAGTTTTCTTAAAGAAGAAAAGTTATTGTCCCACTTAATATTAACATTAACGCTATAAAGTTTGATGTTTAACAAATAAGCAGATGGCAATGCAATTAAGTAAGGGTGAGAGATTTAATATTTCTAAAGAAGCGCCCGGTATAAAAAAAATGGCGATCGCCCTCGGTTGGCAGGTGACAGAGGCAGGACAAAGCTACGATATTGATGTCTCGGCGTTTATGCTAGGTGCTGACGGCAAAATACCTAACGATAAATATTTTATCTTTTACAATAATCTGCAATCGTATGACAGTTCGTTACTGCAATCGATTCCTGAAAAAAACAACCGAAGTCAAGAAAATAAGACTATTTACGGCGTTATCTTAGAAAGAGTTAATCTTGAAATTGAGGAAATAACTTTTGTGGTCACTATTCACGAAGCAGATAAAATTAAGGCAAATTTTAGCAATATCAAAAATGCTTTTATCAAAATTACCAATTTGGATACGGGAAGCGAACTTGTTCGGTATGAATTAAAAGAGAATTTTTCGCGAGAGACTGCTGTAGAATTTGGTCGTTTGTATAGAAAGAATGGAGAGTGGAGATTTCAGGCTGTAGGAGCAGGATATCAGGCAGGATTGCAGAGTTTTGTTGATAAGTATTGCAGCTAAAATAGCAGCGATGAAAAAATCTCGCCTGCATATTCTGATAGCAGCAGCACAAGAACTCGCAGCAGGAGAAAAAGTAAAAGGTAAACGGCTGTTGCATTAGTTAATAGATGACAAAATTTGCTGGTAAGCATCGATAGTTTGTTGGGCGATCGCCTCCCAGTTATAATGCTTTCTTGCGTACTCTTGGCCGTTCAATCCCCGGCGTTGACGTTCCTGTGGATTGAGAAGTGCTGATTTGATTGAATGGGCGATCGCCCCTATTTCCAAAGGTTCTACCCAACCAGCTTCTGCTTGCTGTATGTCTTCCGCAATATGTATGCGATCGGAAATGGCGACAGGTACACCCGCGGTCATTGCTTCTGCTACAGCAATGCCAAAGTTTTCGTAATAAGAAGGCAATACAAATAAGTCGGCTTTTGTCAATAGTTCAACTTTTAAATCACCGCTCACAAAGCCAGTTATTGTTGTGTATTTTGCTAAGCTTGAATTCTGAATTTGTACTTTAATTTGTGTTTCATACTCAGCATCTTGGGGATTTGATCCAGCTAAAATAAAGTGAAACTCTATGCCCAATGCCAAAATACTTTCTAATGCTGGAATTAACAAATCAAGCCCTTTTTTAGGTTCAATCCGCGACATAAATAAGATAATTGGCACTTCAGATTCCCGCAATCTCTTAGGAAACAAACCTGCTGTCACCCCCAATGGAATCACCAAATCCCGTGGCACAGGCATCTTGCCTGTGCTACCCAAACCAAATCTTTCTGAGATTTTAGCCTCTTCTTTACTTGTGAAATGAATTGCGGCTGCCCCTGCTAAATTAGGGCGTTCTAAAACTGCTGCATAAATCTGTTTCAAGCGCTTTTTTTTCTGCAAATCGGCAGGGTCAAGCATACCGCAGGGACGCATAATATATGGCAACTTGTGATATCTAGCAATTGTGGCCGCAAAGGTAGTTACTGGCGAAAAAAGAGCGTGAATGTGGGCGAGGTCAAATTGTCGCGCGTTTTCATTTAACCACTGCAATAACGAGAGAGAAAATTTATATCTGCGCCAGGGATAACAGCGGAAATAAATAATCTGATAGCCGTTTTGTTGTATTGGTTCATTCAGAGGAACATCTAAGGGAATTTGACCGATATCTCCGTTAGAATCTGTGGTGATAATTGTGACATCAATACCTCGAGAAGCCAGGGCTGCAGAAAGTCCGAGTACCATTTGACTTGGCCCGCCGTAGACGAGGGAAATTGAGGGGATAATTTGGAGAATCCGCATGGTTAGCACTTGGTGTTAGCTGAGGTAGCTGGTTGTGTTATCATAGAAAAAATTGCAAAATTTGCACGTTATACTAATTTAGGCTATCGGAGGCAAGTTATGCTGATTGGATTCAGCGTCGGCAACTACAAATCTTTTAAAGAAACTGTCACCCTCAGCATGGTAGCCTCGTCAATTACTGAGGAAGACAAAGAGCTGGATGAAAATAATGTATTCCAAATTAATGATAAGTTAAGCTTACTCAAAAGTGCTGCTATTTATGGAGCTAACGCCAGTGGTAAGAGCAACATTGTTGCTGCTATTAACTTTATGAAATGGTTTGTCCTAAACTCATCCAAAGAAACGCAAGTTTCAGACGCGATCGATATTGAAGCATTCAGGCTAAGTACGGAGACAGAAAAAGAGCCGTCTTTCTTTGAAATCGTTTTTCTACTAGAAGACAAAACTTTTAGGTACGGTTTTGATGTGAACGCGCGGGAAGTTGTTTCTGAGTGGCTATTTCAAGCTGATGACAGTCAAGAAAAAATGCTTTTTGAACGGGATTTTGATAATTATATATTAGATGATTTCCCAGAGGGACAAGGAATTATCGATAAAACCCGACGTAATGCTTTATTTCTTTCTGTAGTCGCACAATTTAATGGTAAAATTTCTGGTAAAATATTGCTGTGGTTCAGTAAAACTTTGCAATTGATATCAGGCTTGCAAGATAGGCAATACCGCAAGGAAACTTTAGAGTCTTTTGAGAACGATCGCCACCGGCATGATATTATTGAATTCATCAAAAAATTAGACTTGGGTATTGCTGATATCCAAATCACAAATCAACCTGTATTTATTATTTCCAATAATAAGCCATTATATGCTACATCCTACGGCGGTAGTTTATATCTTAATTCTGACAGCAAACCAACCGTGAAAACACTTCACCCGAAATATGATGCTGACGGTAAGCGAACTTCGATCGAATCATTCGATATCGAAAAGCATGAATCTGAGGGAACCAACAAACTATTTGCATTAGCAGGCATTCTCCTGGATACTTTAAGAACAGGAAAAATTTTATTAATTGATGAACTTGATGCCAGACTTCATCCGCTAATTACTCGCGAATTAATCTGTTTATTCAATTCTAACGAGACCAATCCGCACAACGCACAGCTTATATTCACTACACACGACACAAACTTGCTCAGTAGTAAAAGTTTTCGCAAAGATCAAATATGGTTTACCGAAAAAGACAACAAAGGCGCTACTGATTTGTACTCTTTGGTAGAGTATAAAGTCGGAAAAGATGCCTCATTCGAGCGCGATTACATTATCGGCAAGTATGGCGCTATCCCTTTTATTGGTAATTTTAAAGAACTAATAGGTGAACTTCATGAATAAAAAAAGTTCGTCTAGAAGAACAAATATTGATTACTACAATAGAAAGGTTAAAACTAGAAGATGGTTTTTAATCGTGTGCGAAGGTGAGAAAACAGAACCCAACTATTTTAGAAGTTTCCCGGTAGACACAAATGTAATTAAGCTGGATATCAAAGGAGAAGGAAAAAATACGAAGAGTTTAGTAGAAAAAGCTATTGAGTTAAAAAACGACACAGAATCCGACGAAAAAGACCGATTTTGGTGCGTGTTCGATCGCGATAAAAACCCTAAAAATCCTAACGACTCGCAAAATTTTAATTCAGCCATAACTCTTGCAAGAAATAACGGCATTGACGTAGCTTATTCAAATGATGCTTTTGAATTGTGGTATTTGCTGCACTTCCATTTTTATAATACGGGAATTTCTCGCCAGGATTATCAAAATATGCTAACCAAGTTATTGGGACACGAGTATAAGAAAAACAGCGAGACGATTTATGAGGAACTAAAAGACAGACAGCAGGATGCAATTAAACACGCAAAACGGCTTTTACAGGAATACGATCGCCCCAACCCTGAAACGGACAATCCTTCAACAACAGTACATTTGCTAGTCGAAGAACTTAACAGTTTTATTCCTGATTGATGAGGGAGAAAGTCGTAGAAACCGGGTTTCTAGCCGCCCCATGCGTAAGCCCTGCAACTTTCGTAGACGAGAGAAATTGAGGGGATAATTTGGAGAATCCGCATCAGGGATAGTTATTTAAATCCACATACCAACATTTCCCATTACAAATTTAATTATCTATCTGCAAAAGGCTGCCCGTCTAGCTGTTCAGCTTCCTCTCTTTTTGTGGCTGTAATTTGGGTATTGTGAGCCATTGTCTTGGAAAATTCATACATTTCACTGGCTTTGGCTTCCGCAGCTTTCACAATTTCCAGGATTTCCTGGAGTAGGCTTTCATCTGGTAATTGTTTCATGGCAATGCTTCTAATCTCTCCACTACTTTGTCAATCATAATTCTCGATTCGGGAGCCATCTTTAGCAAGGCTGCTAAATAATCTCCTGCTTTTTGAACATCTTCATCGGGCACACCAGCCATCAATACATTGCCCACAATGTGCTCTGCTTGTAAGCGAGTACCTGCTACGTTGAATTGAAAATTGGTGATGGAAGAAAAGTATTGCATCAGTATTTCATTCTGGGGAAAAAGAGACATGGCTCTTCTAAGTGCAAAAAGTCCCTGCGTTGCTTGGCGCTCGCTATCGTCTAATACCTGGTAGAGTTCGTTAATCAAAGAGCGTATGTCGGGAGGAATAGACATTTACTACAGTTTTTATTTAACACTTGCATTATAGCTAAAAGTTACAACAATTCTTTGTAGAATTCCAATAACTGCTCAGCTAAAGCTTGATTAGTATAATTGCTCATCGCTCTATGATAACCCCGATCGCCCAAATCGGCCGCCAAGTCCCGCCGCTCCATCAATTTCTGCAAACACTCTCGCAAAACCCCTGCATTTCCTTCTGGGAATAATAACCCCGCATCGCCGATGACGTGGGGAATTTCCCCGCAGTCGGAACCAATAACCGGAATGTGACAAGCCATCGCTTCAATTAAAACGTGACCGAATTGTTCTTTCCAGCCCACAGTGGTCAAAGTTTTGAATTTATAGCTGGTTTGCGAAGGCAATACCAAACAGTTCATTAAGTTAATGTAGGGGGGGATTTCTTCGTGGGAAACGCTTTCTACCCAAATTATTCTGTCGCTGATTCCCCATTCAATACATTTTTCGGCGAGGTGCGTCCGCAATTTTCCTTGTCCAACTAACAGCCACTTCCAAGAGCTTTTTTTCAACCCTGCCAAGGCTTCAGCTAAAGTCAACAATCCTTTTTCTTCGACAAATCGCCCTACAAATCCTACCACAAAATCGGTCGGTTTAATACCGAACCTGCGCGATAAATCAGCGTCTTTACCAGTGCGGCGAAACAAAGTTTCATCTACTCCGAGTTGTGGCATTACTTTTACCGCACCTTGATAGCCCCGCTGCCGCAAAATTTTAGCTCCATCTAGGTTGCCTGCAATAATTCCGTCGGTGTGCTGAAGATTGTAATTTTCTAAGACTGAAATCGGCCAATTCAATTGATAAGGCAAATTCCACCAAGTAAATAATATATTTTTGGCTTGCATTTTGAGCAGTTTGTTTAGTAGAATCAACTGAGCGCAAGCAATAGATTTTGAACCTTGTTCAACTTGAATTATCTGCGGTTTAATTTTCTGCAGAACTTCAATTAAATCTGTACCAAAAGTTAGCAAGCCTTGATTATTTTGACTAAAGTTGGAGACGGGGACTACTTTAAATGAGCCTTTTTGATAAAATTGCGTTTCTATAATTTTATTTTGTACGCCTCCCGGTTTCCAACGCTGCGGCACTACAACTGTTACTTCAATATCGGGTTCTAGGTTGGCTAATATCTTGAATTTTTCCCGATTAATGTCCACAATATAGGTGTGACTAGCCACGAGAATTCTCATTTATTGGGAAAGGCGAATGGAGAATAGGTAATTATTTCTACCAATTTTATATGAGGCTGCATAGAATCTGATCCCCCCTAACCCCCCTTAATAAGGGGGGGACAAGAGCTTGGTCAAAGTCAACCCCTACTCCCCTTATTAAGGGGGATTTAGGGGGCTCGAAATAGATGCAACTTCACATTAAATTGGTATTCTCGTTAATCTTGTCTTGATGGCTATAACTTTGTCCATCATTCCACAGAGATTGAATTAGTGTATTTATAGCACTGAGAAAACCCAGGATATAAAAAGCAAATCTAGTTATAATTTTAAGGGGCGAGGTGCTTTTATAACAAGGTGGATTTCCCAAAACGTGGCAGTCAAAGAGTTTGGCAAAAAATCGCAGGCATTGAAAGGCTGTTAAATTTTTCAATCCCATGAGGAAATGGTTGTGATAAAATGTGACTTGATACTCGATCGATCGCGTGCTGACATCGTGACAGCCCCCGATCTCTTCCCCCAAGTGAACTAAACAGGCATTGGGATCGTACCAAATTTTCATGCCAGTCGATCGCAATCTCAAACAAAAATCCGACTCCTCCCGCACCGCACTCCCTGCAAACCGCTCATCAAACCTCAGCCCCCATTCGGCAAAAACCTGCCGGCGAAATGACATATTGCAGCCTCTAGCCGAGAGCACCTGCTGCGGTTTGACTGTATGCACCAAATCGATAAAATACCAGGCAATGCCCGCATCCATCGCTTCTGAGGGCAAATATTCGATCGCCAAATCGCCTCCAGAATTATCCAGTTTCATTCTGTCAAAAACCCTGCCCGCCACACATCCCACATCGGGTTTTTCTAAATAATTGTCAGCGTGAGCAGCCAAAAAACCATCTGGCAATTGTACATCATCATCAATAAATAAAATAATCTCTCCAACTGCGCGTCGCACTGCATAATTTCGAGCACCAGGCAAACTCGCCCAATCTACCCGAAACCAGCGAATTTTGCCAGCATTTGACAATTCCTCTAAATAAACTTGAGTTTCCAATTCGTGGGTGCGAGTTTGATCGATTACTAGCACTTCAAAATTTGGGTAATTTTGCCCAATCGCATCAGCCAATGTCTCTCGCAGAGGTTGCTCGCGGTTGTAGGTAGGTATAACAACAGAAATCATCATCAATCATCATCACACAATTGAGTGAAAATAAAGTTAAGGGTAGGCATCCTGCCTACCCCACTCGTTATTTTTGGAGAAGTTGATTAAAAATCGAAATTAATAGTTAGAAATTTTGATTTCTGAATTTTGAATTCAAAGATTTCAACTCAAAACTCAACACTCAAAATTCACAACTTTTAGCAAGTCCCCCTTTCCATCAGATAGCGATGTGTTGCTGAACGGCTAAAACTAAATTTTCAGTCCAGAAATTAGCCAATTCGGCGCTGGCAGCTTCCACCATAACTCGGATTAGCGGTTCAGTGCCAGAAGCGCGAACCAAAACCCGTCCCTGTTCGCCCATTGCTGTTGTAGCACGATCGATCGCCTTTTGCATTGCCTCGCACTCGTGCCATTTCAGGCGTTTTTCGCGATCGTCCACCCGAATATTTCGCAACAACTGCGGATAAGTTTGGAAACTGCCACTTACCAATTGTGCCAAAGATTCCCCGGACTGGCGCACCAGCGAAGCCAAATGCAAAGCCGTCAGCAAACCGTCGCCGCTGATACCGTAATGCGGACAAAGAATGTGTCCCGACTGTTCGCCGCCCAACATCGCACCAGTGCGCTGCATTTCAGCGTGAACGTACTGATCTCCGACGTTGGTTCTAGTTAGTTTGCCCCCCAATTCTTCCCAAGCTCGCTCGAAGCCGAGGTTAGCCATTACAGTAGAAATAATTAAATTGGATGGTAACTGTTGGGAGTCGCGCAACTGCCGGCCCCACAGATAAAGAATGTAATCGCCGTCAATCGTTCGACCTTTGTTGTCAACACCCAAAACTCGATCAGCATCGCCGTCAAAAGCAAAGCCCAAATCGGCATTGTGTTCCAAAACCGCCGCTTGCAAACTGTCGAGATGAGTAGAACCGCAGTTAACATTAATGCGAGATCCATCAGGAGAGTCGTGCAAACAGATCACATCCGCCCCCATTTGCGCGAACACCGCCGGCGCCAAACCCGCAGCGGCCCCCCAAGCCAAATCCAAAACTATCCGCATTCCCTCCAAATTCATCTGTTGCAGCGAATCACAGAGCGAAGTGGCATAATCTTTAACCAACTCAGAGCGATGGTAGTGGTGTCCCCAACCCAAGCTAGAAATTGGAACCTTTGCCCCTCGGATTCCCGCTTCGATTTGTTCCTGCAACTGCTGCGACAGCTTCGATCCGTTTGAGCCGAAAAATTTAATGCCGTTGTCTTCTGGGGGATTGTGAGAAGCCGAAATCATCACTCCGCCGACCGACTCCGAAACGCTTGCCAGATAAGCAACGCAGGGAGTGGGACACAATCCCAAATTCCACACTTCCAAACCGGCGGCCGTCAAACCCGCTGACAGTGCCATTGCCAGCATATCGCTGGAATTCCTGCTGTCTTGTCCCAAAATCACAGGGCCCTGGTTGGGGGAATTTTGGCGTAGAACTTGTCCAGCCCAGAAGCCCACTTGCAGGGCTAGGGGTGCATTCAGCAATTCTCCAACTTTCCCGCGAATGCCGTCTGTGCCGAAGAGTTTGGTATTGGGCAGGGGGAGGCTATCTCCCAGCAGAATCGTATCGCGTTTGACTGGCTGTACCGAGTTAGCAGCCGGAAACTCGCTGCCACGAGGGCGCGAAGGTGTCTGAACCATATTCACTCCTTTAGGAATATTCACACTCACACTTTGGGTTCATGTTACAACTGAAAGTCTTTATTTTCAGCCTAAACTTCATTTATTTCGTCAATTGCTGAGGCAACTTGCTCTGACAACCTACGCACAAAGCTTAACTTCATCGGAAAAATTTGTATTGTATCCAAGGGAAAAACTTTTAGTCCTGGGGGCGCCCACGCCCGGAAACCCGGTTTCTTTCTGCCTCCAGGCGTGACCGCGAATTTCTCGATCTTATATCTTGCACCATTCTCAATAAGCTTTTATGAACAGGCTTTCCGGCCTGTTCCACAAGAAAATCGACTCTTTGTGCAACAGGCCGGAAAGCCTGTTCTTGAGAATGGTGCAAGATGTGAGTTGATGATACCCGCCACGTGATTTATCCGTGGAATCAATCCAAAATCTCAACTCGAAAATCCTCAACAAAGAGCATTTGTCTCGCGCAAGTCAATCTAAAATCTAAAATCTAAAATCTAAAATCGATTGACGCTGCTGCGGTTTGAGCCTGTCAGCCACTGCGGGTATAGAAGGTTAATGCTGTATTGCCGTATACTTTGTGGCGGCAAATTTCTAGGCCGGAAATCGCTTGTGTCGATCGCTCCGGGCTGTGTTCGATCGCGATTTCGCCGAGGAGTGCTAGCATTTCTTGGCTGGCGATCGCGTTTAACACCGGTTCGTACAAGTCGCTGGCGTAGGGCGGATCGAAGTAAATGCGATCGAACTGCTGCCCCGCTAGTGCCGCCAACTTCGCCGTCGCGTTTCCCCGCAATATTTGGAAGGTTTGGGATGAGTCTGCTACTTGCTCCCAGTTTTGGCGGATAATCGCACAAGCTTTCGCCGACTGTTCGATGCCAGTGACACTCGCGGCTTGCCGACACAAAGCTTCTGCACCCATCGAACCACTGCCGGTACAAATGTCAAGCCATCTGCAATCTGCGATCGTCCCTTGCCAAATATTAAATAAAGCTTCTCTAACTCGCGAAGGTGTAGGGCGAGTTGCGAGTCCCGGCAGGGTTTTGATTTGGCGATTGCCACTGATTCTCAGGCTCATACAATTTTAGATTTTAGATTTTAGATTTTAGATTGGGGATGACTGACTAAATATGAATTTGGTGCAGACTTACAGTTGCATTATTTATTGAAACTAATATCATTTAAAACTATAAACACCCGGTTTATACAACAAACCGGGTTTTGCACAAATCCCCTAAGCCGCTACTTTTTCCCTCACCAGACTGACAAAATTTGACAGCATTTGCAATCCCGTACTCGAAGACTTTTCCGGGTGAAATTGCACGGCCATCAAATTGTCTTTAGCGATAGCCGCCGTCACGTTTTGACTGCCGTGAGTCACAATTGCCGATCGCACTTCCGACTCAACTGGATCGACATAAAAAGAATGCACGAAATACACCCAAGGATCGGACGGTAAATTTTGCCACAGCGGCAAATCCGCTTGAGTTAATTGCAATTGATTCCATCCCATGTGGGGAATTGTCAAACCCGGTTCCGACCGAAATCGGCGCACTTTTCCGGCAATTACGCCCAATCCCGGTTCTACACCTTCTTCGGAACTTTCAAACAGAATTTGCAAACCCAAACAAATGCCTAAAAAAGGTTTTCCCGAGGCGATCGCCCTTTTTATCGGTTCTATCAAATTGCGCGATCGTAAATTCTGCATTGCCGGGTCAAACGAACCAACTCCCGGCAAAACCACCGCATCAGCCTGCTCGATTATAGCAGGAGAATCTGTAATTTTTGGCACTGCACCCACATTTTCCAAGCCTTTACAGACCGAGTGCAGATTGCCCATGTCATAGTCCACTACTGCAATGACAGACATTGACTTACTTGCCTTATATGATCAATATCAGTATTATTGCACAAATATGACTACGAAAATCCTGCTAACCTCATTTGATACTTGGCTTCCCCATCAGAAATCCAACTCTTCGGACGACTTATTAGCCAAGATTTCCCAAATCAAATCTTTGCCTGATTCCCTGACTTTTTTGAGGAAACTGCCAGTAGATTTCCAGCTAGCACCGAATTTGGCGATCGCCCAAATCAACCAACTCCAACCCGACACTATTATCTGCTGCGGCATGGCCGAAAGTCGGCAAAAATTAACCGTAGAATCTTGCGCTTGCTGCGATCGCGACATTCTGAAAACAGCAGTTAATCTCGAACCGCTAGTCGCTGATTTAGCTGCAACAGAAATCAGCCACGAAGCCGGAAAATTTGTATGTGAAGCCCTATATTATGCGGTTTTAAAACATATTTGCGATTCTCAAATACCCGCTAAATGTATTTTCGTACACGTACCAATTTTGACAGAAGAAAATGCCGACAAAATTGTCGCCGATTTTTTATTAATTATACGCCGCTTAGGAATGAGAATTAAATAACTTCCACTCTTGAAATTGGGATGGGCGTCCCGCCCGTCCAAAAAGGACGGGCGGGACGCCCATCCCACAATAACAATTAAAATTGTAAGTTATTTAATTCGCGATCCTTAACTACACGCAGAGACTAGAAACCGGGTTTCTGGGTATACAGCATATTCCATGTATATGTGGTAAACACGATCGCGGCCGATATCAAGTGTAAGGTGCGTCGCCATCAAACATCTGCAATTTCTATCCAAGATATAGCAAGCGACGCACCCTACAAACTTAGCGCAAAAACTTATACAAACCCGGTTTCTGAGATTGAGCGCAGGGGCGAGAAACCGGGTTTCTACGAAGATTTCTCGTTATTCATCGCCAAAACTCGTAGAAACCCGGTTTCTGAGATGGAGTGCGAAACTAGCAACTGCCAAGTCTTTAGCCGCCGTAATTCCAACCGGTGCTTTCTAGCAGCAACGGATTCCCCTCTCGGTGGACGCCGGCTGCCAAAACTTCTCCCACATAAACCGTGTGATCCCCGTGTTCCACAGCGCCGACAACTTTGCACTCGATGTAACCCAGAGAATCCGAGATAATCGGACAACCAGTTTCCGCGCCGGGATAAAATTCTACATCCTCAAATTTATTGCCAACGCGGCGCTGCTGCTTGAAGAATTTCTGGGCTAACTCTTTTTGCCCTGCTTCTAGGAAACTCAAAGCAAAGACACCGCTGGCTTTGATCATGGCGTGGGATTTGGAGTCTTGCTTGACGCAGTTGACAACTAAGGGAGGGGTAAAAGAAGATTGCATCACCCAGCTAGCGGTGAAACCGTTGACTTCCTCCCCGTCTTTGACACCGCAGATGTACAATCCGTGAGGGATTTTCCGCAAGATGGTCTTTTTAGCTTGTTCGTCTAGCACGGGCTTACCTGTTCGATCGATAATTCTACACCGCTCAGTTTACCAATGTCGGGCCCACAAACCCACCTGTCTTAAGGGCTATTCGCTAATATTGCCTTTTTCGATCCCAAACTTGACACCAGTTTTAAGTGAAAATTAACAACTCAAAACTATCAAGAAACTCCATACTTTTTAAACCAATCTTGCATCCGTTTCCAAGCATCCTTAGCTTCTTTTTCCCGGTAACTGGGGCGATAGTCAGCGTTAAAAGCGTGGGGCGCATCTGGATAAAGCACAATTTCGGAACCGCTGCTACCAGTTTTGAGAACTTCCTGCATTTTCTCTACTGTATCGTTGGGAATTCCCTCGTCTTTGCCACCGTAAAGCCCCAATACAGGCACTTTCAAAGTTGCTGCAATGTCGATCGGCTGTTTGGGAGTTAAAGCCGTAGAATCGCCAACCAAACGCCCGTACCAAGCCACTCCAGCTTTGACTTTCGGGTTATGGGAAGAGTACAGCCAAACAATTCTGCCACCCCAGCAAAATCCTGTAATTCCCAACTTATTAATATTGCCTTTTCCTGATTTTTGTGCCCACTCTACGGTTGCATCTAAATCGGACATAACTTGCTCGTCAGGAACTTTCGAGACAACTTTACTCCTAATTTCTTGAATGTCGGTCATTTTAGAAACATCACCTTGACGGGCAAACATTTCTGGGGCGATCGCTAAATAACCTAATTTGGCAAAACGGCGGCAAATATCTTGAATGTGGGCGTGAACTCCGAAGATTTCTTGAATTACTAGAACCACGGGGAAATTGTTACCAGTAGCAGGCATTGCTCTGTAGGCTGGAATTGAGCCTTCTTTTACCGGAATTTTCACCTCACCTGCTATTAAACCAGCAGCATCGGTATTGATAACGGCAGCCGCAATAGGATGAACTGCTAAGGCAAATCCGGCGCTTAATGCGGTGACAGCGATAAATTGTCTGCGAGTTAAGTCTTTCATTGGTTATTGGTTATTGGTTATTGGTTATTGGGATATTGAAGTCAGAAGTCAGAAGGAAAAAAACAGCTATCCGTGTATCCGTGTCAAAATCCGTGTCGTGCCTTCTTGCTTATTCCTTCGATGGTCGGAACAGCCGATCGTGCTCTGGATGGTACAAGCGCGATCGCCCTTCTGCCGATTTTCCCAACGCCGGACTAATCACATACATTGTCGTTCTGATCAAATTATTTTCGCGCGTAGCAACGGCCATTTTGTCAAGGGGAACTAGCACAATTTTTTCATCGGGCCAGCCCAACCGATAACAAATCGCTACAGGCAAATCAGATGGGTAATGTTCCATCAATTTAGCTTGAGCTTGTTCGACATGGCGGGCGCTCAAATACAGGCACAAACTCGCTTGATGAGCCGCTAAACTCGCCAATTCTTCGCGATCTGGTACTTCGGTTCTGCCGCTAATTCGCGTCAAAATAATTGTCTGCACAACTCCCGGAACTGTCAACTCAATTTTAAGTTTAGCCGCCGCAAGTTGGAAAGCGCTAATTCCTGGGATTACCTCAAAAGCAATTCCCTCGGAGGCCAAAGCTTGCATTTGTTCGCCCACAGCCCCGTAGAGACAGGGATCGCCGGAATGGAGGCGGACGACGCTTTTTCCGTCGCGCACTCGCTCCACCATCAAAGGTACAATCTCTTCGAGGGTCTTATCCGCAGTTTGGATCGCTTCAGCATCTGCGCGCACCCCCTGCAAAATTTGCTCTGGGACTAGCGAATCAGCAAATAATATGACATCGGCTGCAGCCAGTAATTTTTGAGCCTTAACAGTCAACAAATCCGGGTCTCCCGGGCCTGCACCTACAATGTATACCCCTGGAATTAGGGCTTCAATCTCTGTCAAACTCATGGCTGCTAAAAAATTTGCTAAATTTACGGACGCTTCCGGATGTACCTATTTTGGTTGGAAGTAATAGATGGTAGATGCACCCTGGTTTTGAACCCTAGAGACTAACCTCTCTGGGGTTTTTTATTGATCCTCTGGCAATTTCGGAGTGATCTTTGCCCGATCGCTATTGGGGGAGACAACATCGGGTAAAGGTCGATCGAGCAAATAAAGCCAAGCCAAACCGCCCAACCCTAAAATCATCCCAGTCAAGCTTACCATCTGTGCCGTCCGCAGCGGCCCGAACATCAAACTATCAGTCCGCAACCCTTCAATCCAGACTCTACCGGAACTGTAAGCTGCGATATAAACCAAAAACAAAGCACCAATTTTCAAACGAATTTTGCCCTGCAAATCGCGGAAAAACAAACTCAGAAGTAACCCAAATACTGCCAAATTCCATAAGGATTCGTATAGAAATGTGGGGTGGAAATATTCAAAATTAGCGTAGGCTGGCGGGCGGCTGTTTGGCGGAATATAGAGTTTCCAAGGCAAATCCGTAGGACTGCCAAAAGCTTCGGAGTTAAAGAAATTTCCCCAGCGTCCGATCGCCTGACCGAGAATTGCCGAAGGCGCGATTAAATCTGCCAATTGCCAAAAAGAAACTCGCTGGATTTTTGCAAAAATTAAAGCTGCGATCGTGCCCCCCAAAATCGCCCCGTGAATGGCAATTCCGCCTTTCCAAATCGCAATAATATCTTCAGGCCTCTGGGCGTATTGCGGCCACTCGAAAGCCACGTAATAAATTCGAGCGCAGGGAATAGCGCCCAAAACCAGCCAAATTGCCAAATCACCCAGCAATTCCGGGTTGACGCGGCGCTTTTCGGCCAAGTATTGGGAGAGACTGACCCCAATCAAGACGGCAGAAGCTATCAACAGCCCGTACCAGCGAATGGCTGCGGGGCCAAGTTGAAAGATAATTGGGCCCGGCGATGTAAATTGAAACGCTAAAGGCAGCGCAAGAATATTTAACACCATAAAATTTGCATTAATTGTGATGGAAAGCTGTCAAATTTGCATACCCTTTAACAAACTCCAGAGTTTATTTTAGGTGGCGGCGGTCATTTACACGCAATATTTGGAGAATTTTACCAAATATTAACTGAATTCTTGATTTGGAAGATTGCTGTCTAGAGTTTTTTTGTGAATCCACAATAAGAGCCCCCTAACCCCCTTTTTTTAAGGGGGGGAACCGGATTATTCTTAAAGTCCCCCTTCTTAAGGGGGATTTAGGGGGATCGAGATTCCGCCTTCTGCCTTTTACATAAGTGCCTTTTTGAGGATTAACGGCAGTTTTGGTCGAGAAGTTTTAATATGGAGGATGGCTTTAAATTTTCTAATGACCTATGTCTCCTACTTCCGTTTCTCAGGTGTACTCTTCTGGTAATTCCAAGGGTGCGAATCAGTCTCGCAAGACTGCTGCTTTGGCTGTTGAGTCGGGTAAAATTCCACCTCTGTTGGGGGCGAGTTTGGCTGAGTTAACGGAGTGGGTGCAGCAAAACGGGCAGCCTGCTTATCGGGGAAAGCAGTTGTACCAGTGGATTTATGAGAGAGGTGCGCGATCGATCTCTGACATTTCTGTATTCTCGAAGCAGTGGCGCGAGACTGTTGCTAAAATCCCGATCGGGCGATCGACCATTCACTATCGATCGGTCGCACCAGACGCCACGGTAAAGTATCTCTTAAAATTGGCAGACGGTCAAATCATTGAAACCGTAGGCATTCCCACCGATAAACGGCTGACTGTGTGCGTCTCAGCCCAAGTTGGCTGCGCGATGGGCTGCGACTTTTGCGCTACCGGAAAAGGCGGTTTCAAGCGCAATTTAGAAAAACACGAAATCGTCGATCAAGTCTTGACTGTACAGCAAGATTTTGGCCGCCGAGTCAGCCACATCGTATTTATGGGAATGGGCGAACCCCTGCTGAATTTCGATAATGTTGTAGCTGCTGTCAAGTGTTTGAATCAAGATGTAGGAATTGGACAGCGAAACATCACCATTTCCACAGTAGGAATTCGCAATCGCATCAGCCAACTAGCCGAACATCAACTGCAAGTTACCCTCGCCGTCAGCCTCCACGCTTCCAATCAAAGATTGCGCGAAGAGTTAATTCCTAGCGCCCGCCCTTATCCTTTGGGTGAGTTAATCGCAGAATGTCGGGAATATGTGCGATCGACTGGGCGTAGATTGAGTTTTGAATACGTACTTTTAGCAGGTGTGAATGACTTACCGGAACACGCAGCCGAGTTAGCAACTCACTTGCGCGGTTTTCAGTGTCACGTCAATTTGATTCCTTACAATCCGATTCAGGAAGCTGAATATCAGCGACCGACTCCCAATCGAATTAACAGTTTTGTGTCGGTTTTGAAGGAAAAGAAAATTGCAGTTAGCGTGCGGTATTCTCGCGGCTTAGAAGCAGATGCAGCCTGCGGACAATTGCGGGCATCCGAGGTGGAGGCTTAGGTTTTTAACCGCTAAAATTTGTTGTATGGTGGGTTATATCTGAGATGTTCCACCATTCTCAACTAGCCTTTTGCAGGCGGGCAGGATGCCCAACCCCTACTCCCCACAAGAAGAAAACTCCATCTGTGTGGAACAGGCATCTTGCCTGTTCTTAAGAATGGTGCAATATCTGAGTTAGACCACGTTATTTTATCAATCATCGATAAACTATATTGTGACCGAAAGCATCCAGGATACAAGCCCCTGGATTCATCCGTCCAGAAATAAAAAACCTGTATCCGATAAAGGAACCCCCGAATTTATCCGTGGGGTCAATGCTTCGATTCTAAAATCTAAAATCTAAAATCTAAAATCTAAAATCTAAAATCTAAAATCGATTGACGCACCATACTAACTCTCTACAAGCGTTTAACAAGTATCCACCGCAACTCTAACGGCGGTGTTTCTTGCACAGGAAATAAATCTCGCCCGCTAGCCCAACTGACAAACCAAGGTGTCGGCGGCCACGCCGACTCAGGCAAATGTTTTTGTTCGTATTCAATCACAGATTCATCAGAAATAATTTCTAACGGCAAACCCTCTATTGCTGCTTGCAATTCTTCTCTGGTAATCAGATAAGACCAACACAATTCAGACATTTGTTTTGCTATCTCGTCGGGTTCGTACCCATCTACAGCTAAGAAAGTGCTGAATAAGATAAACCCGCCACTTAACACGGCATCGGACATTTTGCCGAGGAAAAGACGAATTTGTTCGGGGTAGCGGAAATGAGAGAGAACTTCGGTAGCAATGGCTAATTTGTAACGATAAGTTTTCATCCTCAATAATGGGTCTAAAACGTCGCCTTGGGTGACATTTATCGGCAAGTTTTCGGCGGTGGCTGCTGCTGATAGTTTCTCGGCAAATATCGGTGTTAGTTCGATCGCATCCACGGAATGACCTAACCTTGCTAAAGGCAAACTATTGCGCCCTGGGCCCGCACCGACATCTAAAATAGGTGCTTTTCCCGGTTCGCCTAATTCGGCGGCAATGGCGATGACTTTGGCATCGGGATGGCTGCCGAATAAAGGTTCGGGGCGAATATCCGGCCAGCTATGATATTTCTGGGCCATTGATTCGATTTGAATCTTGGTATTCAGAGTAATGCCGCCGGCTAAACCGCTTTGGGAATTGGCGGGAAAATAGGAGACTATGAGATTAGCGTGGGGGGAATTTTTGAATCCTTCTGCTAAGGCGTTGGCGATTAATGTTCGCAAGTTTTCAGCTTGGGCAGCGTCGATGTTTTGTCCGAGGATGTTTAAGAAGTCTGACAGTAATTTAAGATAGTCGTCTAGCATCGATGGCAAGCAAGGCAGATAGAATTCTCCCTTGAGGCCGATGCTTTTTTTGAGCCTTTCTTTGAGAATTAATTTCAGGCGATTCGAGTCTATCATTCGATTTTAGATTTTAGATTTTAGATTTTAGATTGACTCTCGCATTGAATCGGGAACCTAGAACAAGACTCTAAAATTTTGATCTTTGCAGCACTTACAGCATATTCGGTGGTTTATGAAGTACAGTAGAAACCTTAATTGTGTGCTGTTAATCTGTAGGGTGCGTCGCTACGAGATATTGGATATACAGCGGATTCCAGGTTTATAAAGTACACCCCAGAAACCGGGTTTCTTCTGGATTTCTCGCCAGAAACCGGTTTTATTCAAGAAACCCGGTTTCTCTGTACTTCACTTACCTGGAAAGTGCTGTAACTTACAGATTGACGGGTGGCGACGCACCAAACAGCGGGCCATCAGATTATGTGTACCACATATAAATGGAATATGCTGTAAGTCATTCGCAACTCTCCGTTTTTGGGCGGAGTCAGCGGCGGGCCTGTTTCGGGTGATTCGCCCACGGGCAATTTGGGGATAGATGCGGCACTGGTAAGGTTTTTAGTCACAATATTTTTGATTAGATTCGGCAATAAGTGCGATCGCACCGAGCATAATCTTGTGCTCTTGCACCTGAATTCTCGCGTGCAGCGTTTCTGCGGTATCATCAGGCAATACGGGCACCGCAGCCTGCATTAAAATCGGCCCGCTGTCTACTTCCAAACGGGCGATATGCACCGTACATCCGGTGATTTTAACCTTAGCGGCCAGTGCTTGCTCGACGGCGCGAATTCCTGGGAAACTCGGCAGTAAGCTGGGGTGAATGTTAATAACGCGATCGGGAAAAGCATCAAATAAAACTTCGGTAACAATTCGCATCCAACCAGCCATCACTACCCATTCTACATCATATTCTTGAAAAGTTTTGACAATTTTTGTATCTAATTCTTCGCGACTTTTGCAGTCGCGGTGATTGAGAAGAATCGAGGGAATGCCGTATTTTTCTGCTCTGGCTGCGGCTTTGGCTTCGGGGTTGTTGTAAATTAATACTGGGATTTGAGCGTTGAGTTGTTGGTTTTGGATGGCTTGGGCAATTACCTCAAAGTTGCTGCCGCTTCCTGATGCTAAAACTCCTAATTTTAATGGAGGATGAGCCGGATCGATAGAACTTTTGCCAATCTCAGGAGAAATCAGGCAGGCATTGGAATTAACAGATACTGGATTAGCGGTCATTCGATTTTAGATTTTAGATTTTAGATTTTGGATTGACTTGCGCGAGATAAATTCGGGGCGTGAGGATTTTAGATTTTAGATTTTGGATTGATTCCACGGATAAATCACGTGGCGGGTACCACATGAAGAAATTCTTGGTCATAAAGATAAAAACTATTCACTCGTATTCTACTATAGAGGTAAAGGGTAAGGTTTGTTTCGGCGCACTCTACATGGAGATATTGCGTAAGTCCTAAGTATATTATTTTTTTTCCCTGACCGAAAGCATCCAGGATACAAGCCTCCGGATTCATTCCGAAAGCAGACTCAGGACGGAGAAATAAAAAACCTGTATCCGATAAACCAGCCCCCGAATTTATCCGTGAGGTCAATGCTTCAATTCTAAAATCTAAAATCTAAAATCTAAAATCTAAAATTGATTGACTTACTGATTCAACCCTATTCTACAATATTCTCAAAAAACTCTTCCCTGAGAATCGAATAAAGTTTTAGATCCCAATATCTGTCTTTCACAAATAGGTGCTGTCGCAATACCCCTTCCAATTGCATCCCCACTTTTTCCATCACCCGCGCGGAAGCAATATTGTTAACTTCACATCGAGCCATAATTCGATTCAGCAACATCTCCCGAAAGCCGAATTCAATCACTGCATTAACAGCCTCGCTCATGTATCCTTCGCCCCAATAGCTCCTAGAAAGTGCGTAGCCAATTTCCGCGCGGCTGTGCGTCATGCTCCATTCGACAAATCCGCAAGTTCCGATAAACTTTTTCTCGACTTTGTGGACAATTCCCCAATCTACAAGCTCTCGTCTTTTGTACATTTTTGTAAGTGACCTGAGAAAGTATTTAGTGTCTTCGAGCGAGGTGTGAGTTGACCACATTGTGTATTGTGATACTTCGGGATTTGAGGCATACTCAAACATATCGCTGGCATCGTTTAAGGTAATTTTTCGGAGCAGGAGCCTTTCAGTTTCTATAGTGGGTAAATGAGCTAATATATCGAGAAGGTTCATTTTTAGATTGACCTATATTGTGATACCATTTAAAACTAAAAGCTAAAATTTACAAGCCAATGGTTCAGATTAAATTTGGGCGTTTTAACTGGTTGGATAATGATGCGATCGCAGCTTGGACTTTTCTGGCCCCAGCTTTGCTGTTTCTGGGTACTTTTTTGATTTGGCCGATCGCCTATTTATTTTACCTCAGCTTTACCAGCGGCAGCTTTACCCAGTCGGGATTGCGTTGGATTGGCTTCAACAACTACTGGCGTCTAGTCACAAACCCGGATTTCTGGCAAATCCTCCAAAATACGCTCTATTTTACTACTGCAACAGTCATTCCCAGTTTAGTGATTCCATTGGGCTTAGCAGTTTTGCTAAATCGCTCGTTTGCTTGGCGAGGAGCTCTCCGCACCGCTTATTTTATTCCTTCGATTACCTCTTTAGTTGCAGTTGGCCTGGGTTGGCGGTGGTTGTTTCAAACCGAAGGCCCGGTGAATAGTGTGTTAATGGCGATCGGCTTAAATCCAATTCCTTGGCTTAGCAGCACAGTTTGGGCAATGCCTGTGATCATTCTGCTCAGTGTTTGGAAACAATTAGGCTTTAATATGGTAGTATTTTTAGCAGGATTGCAAGCAATTCCGGTAAATCGTTACGAAGCCGCAGAATTGGATGGAGCTAATGCTTGGCAGCAATTTTTGTACATCACTTTACCCGGTTTGCGGCCGACTTTAGTATTTGCTACTGTCACTACTGCTATTTTTACTCTGCGGAGTTTCGAGCAAGTTTACGTCATCACCGGCGGCGGCCCTTTAAACTCTACTAATTTGCTAGTTTATTATATTTACGAGCAAGCTTTTTCGCAATTTGATTTTGGCTATGCAGCCGCAGCGGCAACTTTCCTGATGGCTGTAGCTTTGCTATTAGTCTATTTACAACTAAAAGTTTGGGGCGAAGATACTTGATATCACATCCGGCAGTGTATGGGTGGGGCGGGGCGGGTTTACCGAATTGTTTGTTGTAGGCAATTATGGTTGGTAAAACCCGCCCCAACGCGCAAATTATACAATTAACAATGCCCAATGCCCGATGCCCAATGCCCGATGCCCAATGCCCAATTACCCATTCCCAATTTTATATTCCATGTACTCTGCTGTTTGTTGAGCTTGTGCTGTACCCAAAAGTTTGCCGACAACGTGCAGAGACATATCAATTCCCGCAGCAATTCCCCCAGAAGTGATGATTTTGCCGTTATCTACAAATCGCTGATTTTCGATAATAGTTGTGTTGGGCGCTAATTCTTTCAATAAATCCAATGCTTGATGGTGGGTAGTTGCTGCCAAACCTTCCAACAAACCAGCTTTTGCCAAAAGCAGCGAACCCGTACAGACAGAAAGCACTAATTCTGCTGTTCGGGCACAATCTTTTATCCAGTTAATAACTGCTGAATTATCGATTAACTTTCTAGTACCTTGTCCTCCCGGTACAATTAAAATATCCGGTGGCGGACAATCGGAAATGGTGCAGTCGGGATTTACACTCAAACCATTGCGGGTTTTGACAGCACCGGGATGTTCGGCTACGGTAGAGACTGCAAAAGGTCGCTCGCCCTTACTTAATTCTGATGTCACCGAAAACACTTCAAAAGGGCCTGCAAAGTCCAGTACCTCCACATCATCGAATATTAAAATAGCTACCTTCCTAGTTGCCATAAGACCTACTTCTGATAGAGGCAAAAAATCTCGGCGATTTGTTATCGTAGAACAGGTATAATTTAAATTATTAAAGCTATGCCGAAAAATATCCGCCATCGCGCCGTAACAATCTGTCTTTTATGTCTGGCTTGCGCCTTAGCAATTGCTGTTGCGCCAATTGTCACGCCCGCTCAATCCACAAGCCAATTAGAATTTCGCATTACTCAATTAGAAAGGCAAATTTCTGAACTCAGGGGACAAATCTACAGCTTGCAGAACCAAGGTTCGAGAGTTAACAGGCCTCAGTCTCCTGCCCCTTCCGGTTCTGGTCGCACAAATCCTAGACCGCTGTCGGGAGACCCGATGTTTGACAATTTAGCAACTTTGGCAATTGAAACTAAGCAAGATGTTATTAAAATTCAAGAGCGCTTGTCAAAGCTAGAAGCGTCGAGAAATCGCTAGAGAAGTCAATCGATTTTAGATTTTAGATTTTAGATTTTAGATTTTAGAATTGAAGCATTGACTTGCGCGAGATAAATACGTTCGGCAAGTTTCATCGGATACACATTTTTTATTTTTCCACGGATGAATCACGTGGCGGGTATTCTGGATGCTTTCGGTCATTAGTCATTGGTCATTGGTCATTAGTCAGAAGGAAGAGGTTCAAGGGAAGAGGGAAGAAGTCAGTAGTCATTAGTTAGAAGGATGAAGTCATATTATCCCCAACTCAAAACTCAAAACTCTCTGCCTCTCCCCTCTCCTTCTCTCCCATTCTCCGACGTTGAGGTCGAGAACAGCAGGGTCTGCTAAAAGTTAACTTGCAGAACTATTCAATGATATGGAAATAATAGGCTGCAACCACAAAATTGATGGCTAACAACAACAGAAACCAGCCTGCGCGAAATGTGTAAGGGAATTTGCCCGTTTTCATCACGGAGTCGGATTTTAATTGGTTCTTCGCTATCTCTGGCATAGGTAAAGCTCCTAATTGATAATGTCACTCTCTTTACAAATACCAGAGAGCGTCGCACTTATGCACAATCCTCTAGAGTTATTTTTTTTGACACTCCCCTGCCTGAAGGCGAGGGGATTCTTGGTTCTGCGACATACCTTAAAACTATCTATCCTTGCGGCAGT